>NZ_JBNHGJ010000025.1:0-74248 GCF_059091165.1 Arthrobacter sp. Hb9-2
GCAGCAGCGGCAAAGGGCCAGGCGCCCCCGCCCCCGCCGCCGGTGCAGTCTTTTATGCCGCCCGTCGGATCGCCGTCGGCCTTTGGCCTGCGCCATCCCTTTGACGGAAGCGTGCCGATCACGTCCGGGTTCGGGTGGCGAGCCACCCCGCCAGGCACCATCGACTTCTACGGGCAGGGCGGCTACATGCACACGGGGCTGGACTTCGGAGCAGCCTGCGGCACACCTGTCTACGCTGCCGCGGCAGGGGAAGTCTTTAGCTCCGGCTGGAACTCTGCGGACGGAGGCGGCTGGCGCGTCAAGATCTCGCACGGCCTGATGCAGGGCAACACCCTTAACACCATCTACTATCACAACGCGAGCATTGTAGTGTCGAACGGCCAGCGCGTCTCGCAGGGCCAGCTGATCGCTTACTCCGGCAACACCGGCAACTCCACCGGCTGCCACGCCCACTTCGAAACCTGGCTCAATGGCAAGCCGATGGACCCGATGGGCCTGCTGTAGGGGCGCTTAGCGCTGCCGTACACTGGTATGACTCCACGCCGGCTGGCCTGGAGGACATCCGATCTTGAACTGAGGAGCTTTCCCTTGCCTAAAGAAAGTGGCCGTAAAGTGGTGGCCACCAACCGGAAGGCCCGGCACGACTACCACGTGCTGGATACCTACGAGGCTGGAATCGCGCTCATGGGCACCGAAGTTAAGTCCCTGCGCGAGGGCCACGCCTCCATGGTGGATGGATTCTGCACCTTCTACAACGACGAGCTGTGGATGGAAGCCATCCACATCCCCGAGTACAACCAGGGCAGCTGGACCAACCACGCGGCCCGGCGCCGCCGCAAGCTGCTGCTGCATCGCGAGGAACTGATCAAGATTTCGCACAAGGTGCGGGAATCAGGCTTCACTATTGTTCCGCTGCAGCTGTACTTCGTTGACGGCCGGGCCAAGGTTGAAATCGGCGTGGCCCGCGGTAAGCGCGAGTACGATAAGCGCCAAACCCTCCGCGAACAGCAGGACAACCGTGAAGCGCAGCGGGAAATGCGGGAGCGCAACCGCCGCCGCTAGGCTGGAATGAATTCCCTGAATGATGCGTTATGATGGGTAGTCCGGTGGGCTTGCCTGCCGGTTTTGATAAAAAAATATGGGGATGATCGGTTTCGACGATGTTAGTCGCGACAGGTGAAGCGGGCCGAGGATGCAGAATTATCTCGTAAACGCTTTCTGCAAACCAATAAGTGCCGAATCTAAGCGCACTGACTTCGCTCTTGCTGCTTAACCAGTAAGACAGTCCGTCAGCCCGAGGTTGCTATCGCCCCGGATCCTGGCGTCATTTAGATAGCCACTGCTGTTCACCTCTGTCATCGGGGTGAACGGGACTCTTAGATGACTGGGCCCGGATCAGCCAGCTGTTTGCAGCATGGCTGGGGCCGAGAAAATCCGACGCAAACTGCGCCCGGAGAAGCCCTGACAACACGACATCGGACGGGGGTTCAATTCCCCCCATCTCCACATTTGTGATGATGTGGAACTTCCTTGAGGGAAGGTTCACATCATCGGGATAGCACCCCGGTCCTCGGACCGGGGTGTTTTTCTTTGCCCCGGCCATCAGGGAGCCGCCCCGGGCCACGAAGCAGCCTGGCAACGAAGCAGCCGGGCCCCGTCCACCGACTGACCATGCCCTTGGGCTTTCGTTCACCCACGGCGTAGCGCAGCGGGGACTAGCGACCCGCCCCCGGTCGTTGTCTCCGTTAGGAGCCCGTACCGCCCTCGCCGCCGGGATCCGGTTACGCCAGGAGGTGCCCCATGAACCAGGGGAGCGAGCCAGTTTCACAGGCGTCCGACGCCGACGCCCTGGACTCGTATTCACAGACAGTGATGCGCGTGGCCGCCACGGTCACGCCGCATGTTGCCGCTTTGGAAATGTCCTCGGCGCGCCGCAACGGACGCGTCCGTGTCGGGGCAGGTTCGGCTGTGCTCTTCACCGAGGACGGCTACCTCCTGACGAACGCCCACGTCGTGGCTGGCACCCAACGGGGGCACGCAGTGTTAGCCGACGGCAACCGGATGGAGCTGGAACTTGTGGGGGCGGATCCGCTGTCCGACCTTGCCGTGGTCCACGGCAGGCCGCCGCGGGTGGCGCCGGCGCAGTTCGGTGCCGCGGAGTCCTTGCGCGTGGGCCAACTGGTGGTCGCCGTCGGGAACCCCCTGGGCCTGGCCGGCTCGGTAACGGCGGGTGTGGTCAGCGGCCTGGGACGAGCCATTCCGGTCTGGTCGGGAGGCAACCGGCGGGTCATCGAGGACGTGATCCAGACGGACGCCGCCCTCAACCCGGGCAATTCCGGCGGAGCGCTGGCGGATACACACAGCCGGATCGTCGGCATCAATACCGCCGTGGCAGGTGCCGGACTCGGCCTGGCGATCCCCATCAACGCCACCACCCAGCGGATCATCTCCGCCCTGCTGGCGGACGGACGGGTACGGCGGGCCTACCTCGGCCTGGTCAGCACGCCCACCCGGCTCAGCCCCAGCGCCGTTATTAGAACCGGCCAGCGGGACGCGCTGCGCGTGGTGGAAGTACTGGCCGGCTCTCCGGCAGACAAGGCCGGCCTGGCAGCGGGGGACATCCTCCTCGCCGCGGGCGGCCGTCCCGTCAGTGACGCCGAAAGCCTCCAGCGCCTGCTCTTCTCGGACGCCATCGGCGAACCTCTCCAGCTCGCGGTGCTGCGGGACGGTACGGAGATCCATCTCACGGCGGTCCCCGAGGAGATGGTCGGCAACGGAAAGTAGGCGGGAGGCGGCACATGCCGCCCTTACCCCAAAAGCAGGAGGAGGCTCAGCCCTGCCCCGGCACATCTGCGATGCCCACGAAACGCGTGCCGACGCCGTCGAACTCGCTGCGGACGTATCCCTCGCGCAAACGCGGAACGTCCTGCGGACTGTGATGGCCGCACACCACGTAGGTAAAGTCAGGCCACCACTTCTTGGGGCGCGCTGCTTCCTCGTACCCGCAGACGGCGCACTCGAGGTGGACCCAAACAGGCCGCTTTCCGGTGCGGTTGGCGCGGGACTGGACCAGCCAGGGCGGCGGGTTGTCCAGGATTTCACCCAGTTCAGCTTCGGTCATCCATTTTGGAAGGCCGTGGCGCTGGGCCATTTCCATCGGTACATCAAGGGCAATGGCCGCGTCGCGTCTGCTAATCATCACCATCCACGATACGCGAGCGGGCCAAATCGCCTGCAGCAGCGCTAGGAAGCGAGGGCAATCCCGGCCGCAGCAGCCGCAAAGCCGAGCACAAGGTTCGCCGCCACGTTCAACATGGCGGAGCCGAAGCGAGCCTCGGTCAACAACCGCACTGTTGCCGTTGTCCATGAACTGAAGGTGGTGAGCCCCCCGGCCAGCCCTGTTGCCAGTGCGGTCTGCCATTCCGGGGCGAGCTCCAGCTTTATGGTCATGGCGTGGGAGACGCCAATGATGAAGCACCCCGCCACGTTCACCAGCAAGGTGGCCCAGGGCCAGTGCAGCCGCGCCTTGTGCCACGGGACGTGCGCGGAATTCCCGGGGGAGCGGGCCGTACGGATGGACGCGTGATGCGCGAACCAGCTGTCCACACCGAAACGAAGAAGCGCTCCGGCGACGCCGAACAGGCCCACCAGGGCAGCAGCCATCACGCCCTGCGGCCCGGGCCGGCGTCATGGCGTACGGCCACCACCTTGCCGAACCGCCAACCCAGACCCGCCGCCGCCAGCCCCAGCAGCACTGACAACGCCAGGTAGGCTGCCCACGCCATGTGTTCGCCGGCGCGGGCCAACTGGTCCACAGAAAACACCAGGGCGGAGAAGGTGGTGAAGGACCCCAGCAAACCCGGCCCCAGCCCGGCCCGCAACCAGAAGGCCGTCTGCGGACGGGCTATCCAGACCGTGGTCAACGCTGCCAGGACGAAGCTGCCGCCAACGTTGATCACCAGCGTGGCCCAAGGGACCGCACCGGGAAGATCGGGAAAAGCCAGCCCAAGTCCATACCGCAGTTCAGTGCCGATGAGGCCTCCGGCGGCGACAGCGATCCAGGCGCGGCCCGCCGGCATGCCGGCAGGGTTCATTCAGCTGTCTCCCAGCAGGCAGCCCGGGTGGGGACGGTCGCTGTGCACCCACAGGGCGGACGTGATTTCGTCGGCCAGGTCGTAGTCCCTGGTCCTGCCCGAGTTCCTGATCCGCACCACCAGGGCGCCGCCGAACGGCTTGCGGCCCACAACCTCCACCTCGGCGTCGAGGTCTATCTCCTCGGCGGAAAGATAACGGAGCAAATCCGGGTTCTCATCGCTGATCCGGGTGATCCTGCCGGTGTGCCCCTGGTCCAGCGCACCCATCAGGTGGGCGCGCGGCATCAGCACTTTCCCGTCGGCAGTGGGAATGGGGTCACCGTGCGGATCCCGCTGCGGGTTCCCGAGTTTGGCCGCAACCCGCTCAATGAAGGTGTCCGAGACGGCGTGCTCCAGCAGCTCGGCTTCGTCATGGACCTCGTCCCAGCTGTAGCCCAGCTGCTGGACAAGGTAAGTCTCGATCAGGCGGTGGCGCCGCACCATGGAAAGGGCCAGCCGGACGCCGGCGTCCGTCAGCGTGATGGCGCTGTAGGGCTTATGGTCAACGAGGCCTTGGTCCTTCAGCTTGCGGACCATTTCCGAGACCGAGGAGTTGGCGACGCCAAGGCGCTGCGCAAGCTGGGAGGACGTGATGGCCTTGTCCTGCCATTCCGTGAAGGAGTAGATGACCTTGACGTAATCCTCAATGGAGGAGGAGGGCGCGCTGGTCTTCACAGCTCCAAGCCTACCCGTTGCCTGTTCTCCGTCATGCCTTGAAGGCCCGCCAGGTAAGCGTCAGGTACGGCAGTTCGAGCTCCTCTTCCAGGCTGTGGCCCAGGTGGTCGTGGAGGTACCAGTCCAGGTTGGCCAACACCTTGGCGCGGGTGCTTTCGCCGGCGCGCAGATAGTAGCTTCTGGACTTTGTGAGCTCCACCAGGTCCGTGGTGCTGACGCGGTCCTGCCAGTGGGTGACGTGGCCCTCAAGCCCCCGGAACTCTGGTCCCACGAGCGGCCGGAAGTCCGGCTTGTACACATCCCCTGCGTGCATGATCCGGGAGAGCCGGTGGACCCAGGGGACAGAGGTGTCCAACTGGTTCCAGATCAGGCCCAGCGTCCCGTGCGGGCGGAGGACGCGTGCCAGTTCGGTACTTGCGGCCAGGGCGTCGCACCAGTGCCATGCCTGGGCAACGCTTACGACGTCGAAAGCTGCGTCGGGCAGGCCCGTTGCCTCCGCGGTGGCGTGGATTGCCGTGGCAGCGGGATAGTGCGCCCGTAACTGCTCGAGCATGTCGGCAGAGGGGTCCACGGCCGTGACGGCCAGGGCCATGTCCAGCAGCAGTTCGGTGAACTTGCCGGTGCCGGCACCGGCATCGAGCGCCTCGCGGGCACCCGGGGGCACCAGCCAGCGGGCTGATTCTTCCGGGTAGCCCGGACGGACCTGCTGGTAGTCCCGGCCGCCGTCCTGGAAGCTTTGGCCGAGCTCCCGCCGCCGTCCGTGATCAAGCCTGGGGCCACCCCGTACCACGCGTGGCCTCCTTCGTCCGATGCCCTTGGGTATCCTTCGAATTTACCGCACCCGACGTTGAGGCAAGATCAATAAGCAGAGTCAGTGCCGGCAGCGGACGGCAACAGTGTTCAGTCGTCGATGCAGGGGGCGGCCCCGGCGGTCCCCGGAGTGTTCGGTGCCCAGTGCGGATACGTGCGCGCGTCGTTGGCGGGAACCCAGCGCCCCGCGTCGACGACGTAGTCCCACCCCAGGCCGTTTCGGCGCAGCGAGTCGATGCCGGCAAGGAGCCGTTCTGCATCCTCTAGGCGTGAGCCGACGCCGAAGCTGGCCCGGAGGGAACCGGAAGGAAGCCCGAGCCGCTTCAGCAGCGGGTGCGCGCAAAAGCGGCCGTCCCGCAGGCCTACGCCATGTTCCGCGGACAGGTAGGCGGCCACGAGACCGGCGTCGTAGCCTTCCACGGAGAAGTTGACCACGCCGATGGTGTCCGTATCCGGGTTGGTGTCCTTGAAGATCTGGTGCACGGTCACGCCGTCAATGTTCTGCAGGCCTTCCACCAGGAAGGAGCGGATGGCCGATTCGTGGGCGTGCCACTGTTCCTGGTCCAGGCCGGCGATCACCTGTGTGGCGCGGGCCAGCGTTGCTGCGCCAAGGACGTTGGGCGAGCCGCCCTCATGGCGGGCAGGGCCGGTGGCCCAGCTGACGCCGTCGAGCCTGGCTTCCTTGACGGCGCCGCCGCCTGCGAGGTGGGGCGTTCCGGCGTCCAGCCAGTCGGCGCGGCCCACCAGCACACCGGTACCGAACGGTGCGTAGAGCTTGTGGCCGGAGAAGGCGAGGTAGTCGACGCCGTCCGCGGCGATGTTTACGCGGCGGTGCGGCGCAAGCTGGGCCGCGTCAACCACAATCCGTGCGCCGTATTCGTGGGCGAGCGCGGCGAGGGCCCGAATGGGAAGAATTTCACCGGTGACGTTGGAGGCGCCGGTGACGGCGAGCAGGCTCACGCCGCCCTGCTCCAGCTCAGCGCGGACGGACTCGATGGTCCCGGCGATGGTGTCAGCGGCAACGATGCTCCGGTGGGGGACACCCTGCCACGGCAGCAGGTTCGCGTGGTGTTCGATGTCCAGGTACAGGACGTCGCCGTCCGGACGTCCGTCCGTCGCGGGCAGGCAACCGGCAAGCAGGTTGAGGGAATCGGTGGTGTTGCGGGTGAAAATCACCGAGTCGTCAGGGCGGCCGCCCACGAAGTCCCGAACAATGCTGCGTGCGTTCTCGTAAACGGACGTGCTGATCTGGGACGCGTAGCCGGCGCCGCGGTGGACGCTCGCGTAGAAGGGCAGGATCTCGTTGAGGTAGGCCGAGACTACGGAGAGGGCGGGAGCCGAGGCACCATAGTCGAGGTTTGCATAGCGGACGTGCCCGCCGGAGATGAGGGGCGCCTGGATTTCCGCACCTGTGACGGCAGCAAGGGGACGGCCGGCGACAGCGCGGCGGGCATCAAAGAGGGCAGCGGCTTCAGCCTGGATGGGCTGGGCGGCGGCGTTGGGGGAGACGGTGGCAGTTGTCACAGAGACCTCACTTCGAAAAGGACTCCCTGCTCCGGGAATCCGCGCTTGCCGCATCCGTTCCGGACCGGCCTGGTCGTCACCCGGGGCACCCCACCGCGGTTGGAGGGTTGCCGGCCAGCAAACCGGGGTTTCGCGCTGGCACTCGTGACCTGGTTAAGAGCGTAGGACATGGGGCAGGAAGGTTTGAAGCCGGCTCAAATGTTAAGCGCTTTGTTACGCCTGCCGAAAAGTGCTGCTTTGGCCGAAGAAACGACGGCGGGCGCCTCCTTTGGGAGCCGCCCGCCGCTGATTGTTCGGTGAAGGTGCCTAGAGGAGATCGTCCAGGTCAGGGTTCAACCTGCGGAGTACCTCGGAGTGCAGGATGGAGTTCGTGGCCAGCGCGTTGCCGCCAAACGGCCCGTCCTCCCCTTCCAGCGAGGTAAACCGGCCACCCGCTTCGACCACAATCGGCACGAGTGCCGCCATGTCGTAAAGGTTGAGTTCGGGTTCGCAAGCGATGTCCACCGCGCCCTCGGCCACCAGGCAGTAGGACCAGAAATCGCCGAAGGCCCGGGTCCGCCACACGTCCTCGGTGAGGCCCAGGAAGTTGTCCAGATTGCCACGCTCCTTCCACCCGCCCAGGCTGGAGTAGGACAACGAAGCGTCCGAAAGGTTGGCGACATTCGAGACGCGGAGCCGGGTGGCAGCAGCCAGCGACCGTCCCATGTAAGCGCCCATGCCCTTGGCCGCCCACCAGCGCTTGCCCAGGGCGGGAGCACTCACCACTCCAACAACGGGCTCGCCTTCATCCACCAGGGCGATCAGGGTGGCCCAGACGGGGACGCCGCGGACGAAGTTCTTGGTGCCGTCAATGGGGTCGATGATCCAGCGGCGGGACCCGTGGCCGGTGCTGCCGAACTCTTCACCGAGCACTGCATCACGCGGACGGGAGCGGGACAACTGGCCGCGGATGGCTTCTTCTGCCGCCTTGTCCGCGTCGGTGACCGGCGTCAGGTCAGGCTTGGTCTCCACCTGGAGGTCCTGGGCCTTGAAGCGGCTCATGGTCTGGTCATCCACGGAGTCTGCCAGGACGTGCGCCAGGCGCAGGTCATCGTTATAGCTTGAAGCGGGTTGGATCATGGTTCCAAACTACCGTCTGCGCGCGGTTCTGCTGGGAGATCGGCACCGTCAGTTGACGCTGCCCAGTTCCTTCGCCTCCTGCGCCTCCAGCCGCGGGTCGGTGCCCAGGAGGCGCCGCAGGGATGCCAGCCGGGCTTCTCCGGTGGCGCCGGCATGCCCGCCGCCCACCCAGGCGTCCAGCCCGCAGTTCACTGCCGTGGCGGTGTGTTTGCAGCCGCGTTCGCAGTCCTCGATGCCGGGGGAGAGGTCCGGGAAGGAGCGCAGGATCCGGTCCGGGTCCACGTGCGCCAGGCCGAAGGAACGGATGCCCGGGGTGTCGATGATCCAGCTGCCGGCGGGTGCGTCCGCCAGCCTCAGGGCCAGCGCCGACGACGACGTGTGGCGGCCCCGACCCGTCACCGCATTAACCCCGCCGGTGGCACGCTCCGCACCGGTCAGCGCGTTCACCATGGTCGACTTGCCAACGCCTGAATGCCCCAGCATGACTGTCACTTTTCCATCCAGATAGCCGCGGAGTTCCGCGACAGCCCCGCTGTCTAGGCGTGCGGACAGTCCGTCGTCCGAGCGGGCATCGATCCCAGATGCGGTGGAATCGGCCGTCCGGCTGATGATCACGGGGAAGTCGAGGTGGGTGTAATTGGACAACAGCTCCGCTGGATCCTTGACATCCGCCTTGGTGACCAACAGGATCGGCTCAATCCCGGCGTCGTACGCCGCCACCAGGGCGCGGTCGATGAAGCCCGTGCGGGGCTCGGGGTTGGCAGCCGCCACCACAACTACGAGCTGGTCCGCGTTGGCCACGACGGCGCGTTCCACGGGATCGGTGTCGTCCGCGCTGCGGCGCAGGAGGGTCTTGCGGTCCTGGATCTTGACCAACCGGGCCAGGGTGTCCGGTTCGCCGGAGACATCGCCTACGAGGGATACGAAATCACCCGCCACCACCGGGTTGCGGCGCAGCTCCCGCGCCCTCGCTGCAATGACTACGCGTTCGTTGCCGGAGTCCTCACCCACCACAGCCGTATACCTGCCGCGGTCAACGGTGATAATGCGTCCCGTGACGGCGTCGTCATGGCTGGGCCGGTCTTTGGTGCGAGGGCGCGAGCCCTTCTTGCTGGGGCGGATTCGGACATCCGATTCATCCCAGGAATCAGTGCTCCGCGCCACCGGTTGAACCTTCCGTGCCGGTGTTGGACGAGCCTGCCTGGGCAAGCATGCTTGCCCACAACCGGGGAAAGTCCGGCATAGTTTTGGCAGTCGTGGCGATGTCCTCCACCTGCACGCCCTCCACCGCCAGGCCCAGGATGGCTCCGGCAGTGGCCATGCGGTGGTCGGCGTAACTGTGGACGACGCCGGCGTGCAGCTTGGCGGGCCGGATCACCAGGCCGTCGCTGGTTTCCTCGGCATCTCCGCCAAGGCGGTTGATCTCGGTGACCAGTGCAGCCAGCCTGTCGGTTTCGTGCCCGCGCAGGTGGGCAATACCGCTGAGCCGGGAGGGGCCGCTGGCCAGGGCACATAACGCGGCGACCGTCGGCGCCAACTCACTTGTGTCCGCGAAATCCCCGCCCTTGATCTCCGCTCCGCCGGTTACGGTCAGGACGCCGTCGCGCAGGGTAACCTCTGCGCCCATCTCGGCAAGAATGCTCCGCCAGAGATCTCCCACCTGCTGTGTCTGTTCGGGCCAGCCGGGAATCCGCACCGTACCGCCGGAAGCCAGGGCCGCGGCAAGGAACGGGCCGGCGTTGGACAGGTCCTGCTCAATCCGCTGGTCGAAGGCTTGGATGGGCCCAGGGGCAACAAGCCAGTGGTTGGGAACCGAATCGTCAACAACAACCCCGGCCCCCCGCAGGACAGCGACGGTCATATTGATGTGGTCCAGGCTTGGTACAGGTTTACCTACATGCTCAAGGTGCAGGCCCTCGGTGAACCGTGCCCCCACGAGGAGAAGGGCAGAAACGAACTGTGAGGAGGCGCTGGCATCGATGACCAGGTGTCCGCCGCGAACTTCTCCGGTGCCCTCCACTGCAAACGGCAGCGACGACGGTGTGCCGCCGCCTTCCGCGGAAACGGCCACTCCCAGGGCCTTGAGCGCTTCGATGATGGTTCCCATGGGCCGCTTCCGGGCATGCGGGTCGCCGTCGAACAAGCTGGCACCGTTGCGCAGCGCCGCCAGCGGCGGAACGAACCGCATCACCGTCCCGGCAAGGCCGCAGTCGATCCTCGTGGAGGCCGATGCGGCATCGGCCGGCAGCGGCACCACCTCCAGATCCGGCCCGAACGCCCCGTCCCCCGGCACCTCGGTGATGGTGGCGCCCAACTGCCGGAGCGCGTCAACCATCAGTGCGGAATCCCTGGAGTGCAGCGGTGCGCGCAGGCGCGACGGGCCGTTGGCCAGGGCGGCAAGGACGAGGTACCGGTTGGTCAGCGACTTTGAACCGGGCACCGTGATGGTGGCATCCACCGGGCGGGAGGCGAAGGGTGCGGGCCAGTGGGGGAGGGACGTTCCGGAGTTGTCCTGGGCAGTGGAGGGCGCGGCGGTCATGTCCTGCTTATGCCCCCGTGGCCTGTTCAACGGCGCGGCGGACCACCTTATCGGCCTTGGAGAGCTTCTGGTTGGTGGTCTTCCTGGCATCCGCGGCAAGGTGGGCGGCACCCTTCCGCGCGTCGGCAGCAAGGTGCTCTGCGCGCCACACCAGTCCCGGTTTGCCTGCCGTGTCAACAGAAGCAAGCAGGGCCCCGCCGCTCAACGAAAGATTCTTGAGCAGCTGGTTGCGTCGGTTTCCGCGGCCTTCCTTGCTGCTGATGTCCGCGCTGCGCCACTCGACAAAGGTGTTGAGAAGGGAGATGACCGTAAGCACAGTGGCTGAAAGCCGGGAAAACTTCCCGAGCCCAAAGAGGACGCCCGCGCCCACCTGCGTGCCACCTATAACCCGTGCCAGCGTCTTCTCGTCAGTACGGAACGGCAGCGCCGCCGTTGCCTTGCTCAGCAGGGGTGACAACTGTTGGGCGGTGTCATCGGCGTTCTTGAGCTTATCCATTCCGGCAAGAACAAAACTGGAAGCCAGCATGGGCCGTGCGAGTGTGCGGACAAAGGACATGGATTTCCTCCTGGATGGACGAACCGCGTCGGGTGCGGCGAAGTCGGTTCTAGTCTTGCACTTTTGGGGAATATTTGCCCAAGGCCTGGGGTTATGGATGCTGGGTCCGCGAGAGCCGGGCCCGAACCACAAAGCACCGGACAACAGAGCGGAGTTGGTCCTTGAGGCGGGTGTTGGACGGAATTGAAGCGGCAGGCCCGGTGGCAATGGACTCGTTGGAGGGTGAACCCCCCGAGTACGGCCCGCCGCGTGCGCGGAGCCTGACAGTAGACTTGAAGGCAATGAGCACCTTGGATCCGGCCGTTTCGGCCATGTATGAGGCTTCCCAAAGTGAAGCCAAGAGCAGCGCTGACGTACGGCCCGAGCCGGCGGAGGCGACGGCACAATCCGTGCAGCCCAACGCGGGAACCACCGAAGAGGTGGTTGAACTTTCCACGGAGTCCGCGGAAGAGCGCCGCGTCCGCTTTGAGCGTGACGCGATGCAGTATGTCGACCAGCTGTACTCGGCCGCGATGCGGATGGCCCGGAACCCTGCTGACGCGGAGGACCTCGTCCAGGAGGCCTACACCAAGGCCTTTTCCGCGTTTCACCAGTACAAGCCCGGCACAAACCTCAAGGCCTGGCTCTACCGGATCCTGACGAACACCTATATCAATCTGTACCGCAAACGGCAGCGCGAGCCGCTCCAGTCCAACTCGGACACCATCGAGGACTGGCAGTTGGCGCGGGCTGAGTCACACACCTCCAGCGGGCTCCGCTCCGCTGAGGCAGAGGCGCTGGATCACCTGCCCGATTCGGACGTCAAGCGCGCGCTCCAGGACATCCCCGAAGAGTTCCGCCTCGCGGTCTACTTCGCGGACGTGGAGGGCTTCGCGTACAAGGAAATTTCAGACATCATGAACACGCCCATTGGCACGGTGATGTCCCGGCTCCACCGCGGCCGGAGAATGTTGCGGGACATGCTCGGGGAGTACGCCGCCGAGCGGGGATTCAAAACGGCCGCAGGTCCAAAGGACGCGGCGGAAAGCACACAACAGGAGAACAGGAAATGAGCGACTGCCAGGGATTGGGCGACTGCGACGACACCCGGATGCAACGCATCTATGAGTATCTGGACGGAGCCTTGACCCGTGAGGACATCACGGAAATAAAGACCCACCTTGATGACTGCCCCGAATGCACGGAGCAATACGACCTTGAGTGCGTCATCCGCAACATGGTCAAGCGTTCCTGCACTGAGGCTGCTCCCGAGAACCTCAAGAACGCCATCCTGGACCGGATCCATTCGATCCGCCCGGTGGACGCCTAGCCCAGGTCAGCTGTCCAGCAGCCGGGCAGGGCGACGATCCCGTCCATAAGTACAAAGGACCCCGGAAGCCGAATGGCTTCCGGGGTCCTTTGCTGTGAACCGTAGTACCTGGCATTGTGCCTAGGTGTTGGGGCGCTTCCCGTGGTTCGCGCCGCCACGCTTACGGTCACGACGCTTGCGTGCACGCTTGCTCATAGCTGGCCTCCTTACTGTTGGTACTCAAAAGAGCTGCCCTCAAGTCTCCCACATGATTTGGCGCCCCGCGAACCGGCAACCACCTCGTGACCTGCGGTTCGATGTGCGGCCCTGGCGCGGAGCTACTTTTCGAGGAGGGAATTCCGGACGGCTATGCGCGCCTGTTCCAGCACCGTCCTGAGCGTTTCCAGGACCACTGGGTTGAGTGGCTCCTTGCCGGCCTGAAGGCGAAGCTCGGTGCGGAGGTCATCACGGAACGCCTGGAGCATCATCTCAGCGTCCTTCAGGGAACGCCTGCTTTCGGGGGCGGGCCTGCCACTGGAGGCCGTGAAATCGACCGAACCGGCGGCGGCACGGGCGGCCTCCGCCGTCGCTGCAAGGTCAGCCCGCAGCCCGCGCATATTGCTCCGGATGTCCTCGCGGAGGTTGTCTGCCAGCCGCCGTACGGAAGCGGAAATCTCTTTTTCAACTGCTGCCAGTTCTTCGCGGCGCAGGTTCAGCTCCGCCAGTCCGGCAGGCGTGATGCGGTAGTTGGTGCGACGCCCGGCCGATTCCGTGGCTACCAACCCCTCCTCCTCGAGTTTGCCCAACCGCGGGTAGATGGTGCCCGCACTGGGGGAGTAGGTGCCGCCGAACCGTTCCTTGAGCGCCTTGATGAGCTCGTAGCCATGCTTCGGGCCGGACTCCAGCAGGGACAACAGGTAGAGGCGCAGGGCACCGTGGGCAAAGACGGCCGGCATCAGGGCCGTTCTTCCGCGTTCCCGGACGGTCCGCTGTGGAAGATGGATGTTGTGCCTGACACGGAATTGGTCCTGACGAGCATGAGCTTGGCATCCGGACCGGCGATCGTTTCCACTTTGCCGCCGGGCACGTGGTACTTCTGCTGGTCAATAACGACCGTTCCACTTGCCGATTTGGCCACGATATCCACTCCGACGTCGTGCGGAATCCGGATGGTGAGGTCTCCCGATACTGAATTTGCCCCGAAATCCTGGGTGTAACCCAGCAGGTCGAAACTCATGCCGCCGCTTACAGTGTTTGCCCGGATATGGCTGAAGTTGCCGGACGCCGTCACCTCGCCGGAGACGGTCTTGGCTGTGAGGACGCCGCTGTGATCGCGGGCGCTAACCTCGCCACTGACCGTGTTGACGTGCAGTTCACCGTCCGTGCCGTCGGACATCACAGAGCCGGAAACGGTGTTCAGGCGCGTGCGGCCCGCCATCCCTGAAACGAGGCCGTCACCGCTGACGGTGCCTGCCTCAACCTCAACCGTCGGCGGAACGGCAATGCTGATGACTGCGTAATTCTCACTGTTGTGGCTGACCGTTCCCATGAGGTTCTTGAACCAGCCCTGCGGCCCGTGCAGCTGGTGACGGACCTCAAGCCGGCCGTCCTCCAGCGACACCGCCACGGGGTCACCCTGGACTTCGGAAATCTCTATCCGGGTGACTGGCTCCTGATGCGCGACGACGTCGAAGCGGCCCCGCACCATGCCCAGCTTTAGGGACGTCACAGAGTCGACGTCGATGGTCTGGGCGCTCGTGACATCCCAGTTTTGCTCAGCCATTGGTCCTCCAAGACGATATATCGCGTGATGCAACCAACCTACTGCCGGGGTAGGCAGAGGTCAAGATATATCGCGAATTCGCCTACTCCGGGACGGCCATCCCCAGCCACTGGAACCAGCCACGGTGCAGTACCAACCAGGCCATGAGCCCGTATCCGGCCTGCCCAGGCGTGCCGCCGTTGGCGGCCAGGTCCTGGCGCCACTGTTCGTGATTCAGGAGGGGAGAAAAAGTATCAACATAAAGATGCTTGCGGCGCGTGGTGACGTCAGCGAAAGCCGTGTTCAGCTCGTCGAGCCGGCGGTTCTGGGCGGGGTCCAGGGTGGGTGGCGGTCCCACCACAAAGACCCCCAAGCGGTTCTGCGACGCCGAGTCCAGGATGTTGGCCAGGTTGAGCCGACTGCGGGCGGTTGAAAGTCCGAACTCAATATCCCGGCCGGACAGGCCTATCACCAGGCGGTTCTCGGCCTTGTCGCTGAACCGCCGGCCGGCCTCGTCCATCCAGCGCGCGGCCAGCCCTTCCGTTCCTTCCTGCGGACAGGGGAGGGCATAGCTTTCCAGGAGCATGCCATCCTGGGGAGTGCGGGCCAAGACGCGGCCCAGCCAGCCGAGCGCCCGGGGATCACCGAGTCCGGCCAGCAGTTCATCTCCTACAGCTGCGATACGCAGCTTCCTGTCTTCCACACGTTCCTCTTAACTTCGGTGCTGGCTGCCCGTCGCCACCCGGACCACTTAAGGGGATCGGGCCGGCGCTGTCCATCCCATTAAACAGAACTGCCCGGCCGGAGTCTGGTATTTCGACGTCCGGCCGGGCAGCCTTACTGGTTACTTCCGCGCGAATGCCTGCTTCAGCAGGGCATCCTGCTCCGCGGCGTGGCGCTTCATGGAGCCCGCAGCCGTGGAGGCAGAGGCCGGACGCGACACCAGGCGGATCCTGCGATCCAGGGCATCGGGCAGGTTCAGGCCAATGAACGGCCACGGTCCCTGGTTGGCGGGCTCGTCCTGCGCCCAGACAACCTCGGCATTCGGGTACTTGGCCAGCTCGGCCGCGATCTCCGCGTGTGGCAGCGGGTAAAGCTGCTCCACCCGGACAATCGCCGTCGTCTTGTCATCGGTCTTCTGCCTGGTGGACAGGAGATCGTAGTAGAGACGGCCAGAGACCAGCAGAACGCGTTCGACGGCGTCTGCGGCCAGCTGCTCATGCTCACCGATGACAGGCCGGAACCCGCCGTTGGTGAAGTCCTCCACGGACGACGCTGCGGCCTTGAGGCGCAGCAGCTGCTTCGGCGTGAAGATGATCAACGGCTTCCGCGGCCGGCTGTACGCCTGGCGGCGCAGCAGGTGGAAGTGCGAGGCCGCCGTCGTGGGGTTGGCCACGATCATGTTTTCTTCGGCGCACATCTGCAGGAACCGCTCAATCCTTGCGGAAGAGTGGTCCGGGCCCTGGCCCTCGTAGCCGTGCGGAAGCATCAGCACCAGCGAGGAGCGCTGGCCCCACTTCTGCTCGGCGGAGGAGATGAACTCGTCGATGATGGTCTGCGCACCGTTGACGAAGTCGCCGAACTGGGCTTCCCACAGGACGAGGGCATCGGGGCGTTCCACCGAGTAGCCGTACTCGAAGCCCATGGCCGCGTATTCGGAGAGCAGCGAATCGTAGATCCACAGCTTCGCCTGGTCATCGGAGAGGTTGCCCAGCGGCAGCCATTCCTTGCCGTTGGCGCGATCGTGGAAGACGGCGTGGCGCTGTACGAACGTGCCGCGGCGTGAGTCCTGGCCCGCCAGGCGAACCGGCACGCCTTCCATGATGAGGGAGCCAAAGGCTGCGATCTCGCCAAAGCCCCAGTCGATGCCGCCTTCGCGGGACATCTGTTCGCGCTTCTCCAGCAGCTGCTTCAGCTTCGCGTGGATGGTGAAGCCCTCCGGAGCCTCCAGGTGCGCCTTGCCGATCCGGGCCAGGGTTTCCGCGGAGATGGCAGTCAACACGGGGGAGCTCATGCTGGAGTCGGACTGCTGGGCGATGGGCCGCTCAATGTCCGACACGGCTGCCGAATCCGCGGTGATGATCGGAATCGGGGAAGTCTGCGCTGCGTGGGTCTCGGCGAAGACCCGCTCCAGCCGTTCCTGGTAGTCGCGGAGCAGCTGCTCGGCTTCTTCCTCGGTAATGTCACCACGTCCGATGAGCGATTCGGTGTAGAGCTTGCGGACTGAACGCTTGGCTTCGATCAGGTTGTACATCAGCGGCTGGGTCATCGAGGGGTCGTCGCCCTCGTTGTGCCCGCGCCGGCGGTAGCAGACCATGTCGATTACAACGTCCTTGTGGAACCGCTGGCGGAACTCGTAGGCGAGCTGGCCAATGCGGACCACAGCCTCCGGATCGTCGCCGTTCACGTGGAATACCGGTGCCTGGATCATCTTGGCGACGTCGGTGGAGTACGTGGAGGACCGGGACGATGAGGGGGCAGTAGTAAAGCCCACCTGGTTGTTGACCACGATGTGGATGGTTCCACCGGTGCGGTAGCCGCGGAGCTGGGACAGGTTGAGTGTTTCGGCAACAACGCCCTGGCCTGCGAACGCGGCGTCGCCGTGGACAACGATGGGCAGGACCGGGAACGACTCACCCTGGTCCAGGCGGTCCTGCTTGGCGCGGACGATGCCCTCGAGGACCGGATCGACTGCTTCCAGGTGGGACGGGTTGGCGGCCAGGTAAACCTTGGTCTCCTTGCCGTTGTCCGAGGTGAAGGTCCCCTCAGTGCCGAGGTGGTACTTGACGTCGCCGGAGCCCTGGACGGAGCGGGGATCCTGGGTGCCCTCGAATTCGCGGAAAACCTGTGCGTAGGTCTTGCCGGCGATGTTGGTGAGCACGTTCAGGCGGCCGCGGTGGGCCATGCCAATGGCTACTTCGTCCAGGCCGTCATCGGCAGCGTCGGACATGATGGCGTCAAGCAGCGGAATCAGGGACTCGCCGCCTTCGAGGGAGAACCGCTTCTGGCCTACGAACTTTGTCTGCAGGAAGGTTTCAAACGCCTCCGCTGCGTTCAGCTTGGAGACGATGCGCAGCTGCTCTTCACGGCTGGGCTTTGAGTATGGGTGCTCCAGCTGGTCCTGGAACCACTTGCGCTCGGCAGGCTCCTGGATGTGCATGTACTCGATGCCCGTGGTGCGGCAGTAGGCGTCACGCAGGACGCCCAGGATGTCGCGGAACTTGAGCATGGGCTTGCCGCCAAAGCCGCCGGTGGGCCATTCGCGGTCCAGGTCCCAGAGCGTCAGGCCGTACGTGAGGACGTCAAGGTCCGGGTGCTTGCGCTGGACGTATTCGAGGGGATCGGTGTCCGCCATCAGGTGTCCGCGGACGCGGTAGGAGTGGATCAGCTGCTGGATCCGGGCAACCTTGTTGATTTCGTCTGCCGGGTCCACCTGCTTGTCGGCGCTCCAGCGCACGGGCTCGTACGGAATGCGCAGGGACTCGAAGATCTCGTCGTAGAAGTTCTGTGCGCCGAGCAGGAGCTGGTGGACCAGCTTCAGGAACTCGCCGCTGCCGGCGCCCTGGATCACGCGGTGATCGTAGGTGGAGGTCAGCGTGAGGACCTTGCTGATGGCGTTCTGGGCGATGATCTTCTCGCTGGCACCCTGGAACTCGGCGGGGTAGTCGAGTGCGCCGACGCCGATGATGGCTGCCTGGCCCTTGGAAAGGCGCGGCACGGAGTGCACAGTGCCGATGCCGCCCGGGTTGGTCAGGGAGACCGTGGTGCCCTGGTGGTCCTCAGCGGTCAGCTTGCCGTTGCGGGCGCGCTTGATGAGGTCCTCGTAGGTGTGCCAGAACTCGGAGAAGTTGAGGGTCTCGGCCTTCTTGATATTCGGCACCATCAGCAGGCGGGTTCCGTCGGGCTTCGGCATGTCGATGGCGATGCCGAAATTGACGTGTGCCGGCTGGACGGCGACGGGCTTGCCGTCCACTTCGTCGTAGTACACGTTCATGGAAGGGAACTGGGAGAGCGCGCGGATGACCGCGTAGCCGATGAGGTGCGTGAAGGAGACCTTGCCGCCGCGCGCACGTGCGAGGTTGGAGTTGATGACAACGCGGTTGTCGATCAGCAGCTTGGCGGGGATGGCGCGGACGCTGGTGGCGGTGGGTACCTGGAGGCTGGTCACCATGTTGGTGGCAATGGCCTTTGCCGGTCCGCGAAGGACGGAAACAACGTCTTCTTCCGGAGCCGTGGGTGCCTTGACGTTCTTGGGCAGCTGCGCCGGGATGGGCTGCGAGCCCGTGCCGGACTCGGTCTTCTTCGAACCGTCGCGGGCCACGGTGGCAGGAGCCTTCTTGACCCGTGCCGGCGCAGGAGCAGCGGGTGCCGCAGAGGCAGGCTGTGCCGACGGGGCGGGAGGAGCTGCTGCCGGCTGCGCTGCCGGTGCCGCAGGAGCTGCATTCACGACCGGCATTTCCCTCGTTGCAGGGTGGGCAGCGGCATGCCCCGAATTTCCGTTGGAAGAAGAACTGCCGGCCGAGCCGAAGGATTCAAACAGCGGCCACCACTTGGCGTCGACAGCGTTCTTGTCCTTTTGGTACTGCTCGTACAGTTCGTCAACGAGCCACTCGTTTCCGCCAAATTCCTCTGGTAGACGGTGGCTAGGCTGCTCTGGCACTTGAAATACGCCTCTTCCATGAGTTTGATTTCTCTCCGGCCCACGGTGCTTCAGCACTACGTTTTAACCGGTCTCTGCGTCCTCTGAACCCAGACCATTGCCAGTCTAGTAAGCATCCTGTGGTAACTGCCAATAAGGGTGACCCAAATCATGAAGTGACGTGAAAAGGCCGAAATATGGCGGCCTGGAGCGAAGGGAAATGAGGGTTTTGCAGCGTGTGCGGGTCCGTCCGGGAGCCCGTGGCGGGAGTCGCGGCGGGGCAGTCCGGCTCCTGTAGACTGAAATTCTTATGGACAGTAAATCTAGGTGCCGGCCTGGGGGCTGTCAGCGGAGCGTAAACAGCGCCGCCCAGTCCACCCGCAGAGCCGGCAAACCCCGAACACGCGCCCATCACCATTCGCTGGCACAGCCGGCAGCAGCTGCAAAGGAAACTGCGTCGGCGTCGGCCGACCATCCTCCGCCGGACCGATGTTCCAGGCACTGCTTCCCGCCTTCAACGCCCTGCCTTGCAGCCACTGCTGCCCGGGCGGGATGCTGAATGGAATGGCTTCTCCTGGCAGCAGGTTTGCTGCTGATCGCCGGCACGGGCTTTTTTGTCGCCGTCGAGTTTTCACTTATTGCCCTTGACCAGGCCACCGTCCAAAGGGCCATCGACGACGGCGACGCCGGCGCCGTTCCATTGCTTGCGTGCCTGAAGTCCCTCTCAACCCAGCTCTCCAGCTGCCAGCTCGGCATCACGTTGACCACCTTGCTGACCGGTTACGTGATGGAGCCGTCAGTGGGCCGGCTTCTGGAAGGCCCGCTGGCCGCCGTCGGACTTCCCGACGTAGCCGTGGCCTCCATCTCGCTGGTCCTGGCGATGGTGATCGCCACGCTGCTGTCGATGCTCCTTGGCGAACTGGTTCCCAAGAACATGGCCATCGCCCTTTCCTTCCCCGTGGGCCGCGCGCTGGCACGGCCACAGCTGATGTTCACCGCCGTGTTCAAACCCGCCATCGTGGTGCTTAACGGCTTTTCCAACAAGGTCCTGAATGTTTTCGGGCTCGAGGCGAAGGAAGAGATTTCCGGCGCCAGGACACCTGCCGAACTCTCGTCGCTGGTGCGGCGATCGGCGGAGATGGGAACGCTCGACGCCGGCACGGCCAACTTCGTGGCACGCACCTTGAACTTTTCGACGCGGACGGCTGCCGACGTTATGACGCCGCGCATCCGGGTGGAAACCATCGAGGCGGACCAGCCGGTCTCTGACATCGTTGCTGCCGCACGCCGTACCGGATACTCACGTTTCCCGATCATCGGTGAGTCGGCGGACGACATCAGGGGGCTGGTCCACGTCAAGAAGGCGGTGGCCGTTCCCTGGGACCGCCGGCAAAACCTGGAAGCCGGGGCCATCATGACTGACGTTCTGCGGGTTCCGGAGACCATCCACCTTGACGCCCTGCTGGCGGAACTCCGTGAGGGCAACCTGCAGCTCGCGGTTGTCCTGGACGAATATGGCGGAACCGCCGGCATCGCCACCCTCGAGGACCTCGTGGAGGAAATTGTGGGCGAAGTGTCTGACGAACATGACAAGGTACGTCCCGGGCTGCTGCAGAGCGCGTCGGGCGACTGGTACTTCCCCGGACTGCTCCGCCCGGATGAACTGTCCGAACAGATTTCCGGCCTGACCGTTCCCGATGAGGCGGCCTACGAAACAGTGGGCGGCTACGTGATGAGCAAGCTGGGCCGGATCGCCGTGGTGGGCGACACCGTCCCCGTTGGCGGCGGAACCCTGAGTGTCACCAGGATGGACGGCCGGCGGATCGACCGGATCTGTTTCCGGCCGGCTGCACCCGAACCTGAGTCCGGGAACAACGACGACGGGACTGAACGATGAGCGACTGGGCCGGAATACTGTGGCTGGTTGTGCTCCTGTTCGGCAACGCGTTTTTTGTTGCCGCCGAGTTTGCGGTGATGTCAGCGCGGCGCAGCCAGATCGAACCGCTGGCCGAGGCCGGCTCCAAGCCGGCGCAAACCACGCTCCGGGCCATGGAGAATGTTTCGCTGATGCTCGCGTGCGCCCAGCTGGGCATCACGGTTTGTTCCCTCCTGATCCTGCTGGTGGCAGAACCGGCCATCCACCATCTGCTGGCTGTGCCACTGGAGATGTTGGGCCTGCCGATGGAAGTTGCCGATGTGGCTGCCTTCGCCGTGGCGCTGATGCTGGTGACGTTCCTGCACGTAACCTTCGGCGAGATGGTGCCGAAGAACATCTCGGTGAGCGTGGCCGACAAGGCAGCGCTCTTGCTCGCCCCGCCGCTGATGTTTGTTGCCCGGCTGGTCCATCCCGTCATCTCCGTTCTTAACTGGTCCGCGAACCACATCCTCAAGATGCTCCGCATTGAGCCCAAGGATGAGGTGAACTCCTCCTTCACCCTCGAAGAGGTGCAGTCGATCGTGCAGGAGTCCACGCGCCACGGCCTGGTGGACGACGATGCCGGGCTCATCACCGGCGCGCTCGAATTTTCAGAGTACACGGCGGCGGACATCATGGTTCCGCTGGAGAAGCTGGTCATGCTGAAGGCAGCCACCACCCCGGTGGAGTTTGAGAAGGCTGTGAGCCGCACCGGCTTCTCACGTTTCCCCATGTTTGACGATGACGAACTGTTGTACGGCTACCTCCATGTGAAGGACGTCCTGTCCATTCCGGAGGCCGCCTACGAGCACCCCATCGCCGAGAGCCGGATCAGGTCCCTCGCGAACCTGGCCCTGGACGACGAGATTGAAAAGGCGATGTCGGTGATGCAGCGCACCGGTTCGCACCTGGCACGGGTCATGGGCCCCGACGGCAATACAAAGGGCGTCCTGTTCCTGGAAGACGTGATCGAGCAGCTCGTGGGAGAGATCCGCGACGCTACCCAGGCCACGGGCGTCCGCAGGTTGGGTCAACCAAACGGCGCCTGACATTCCGGGTGCCCAGCGGACGTCCTGGGCACCTGGACCGGCTTATACCTAAATAGGAATCATTCCTATTTAGGTATAAGCTGGAGTGGTTCTTTCCGTTCCCCCTGAACTGAGGTTTCCGTGCGCCGTTTCGCCGCTGCCCGAACGTCTTTAGCCGCCCTTGCCGGGCTGGGCCTGATGCTCACCGCCTGCAGCCCGCAGCCCGAGGTGCCGTCCGAAGATGGGGCCGCTATTAATGTGGTGGCATCCACCAACGTCTACGGGGACATCGCCACAACAATTGGCGGAGATGAAGTCAGCGTCACCGCCATCATCAACAAGACGAGCCAGGACCCGCATTCTTACGAAGCCACCGCCCAGGACCGGTTGGCCGTTTCCAAGGCGGACCTCGTGATCGAAAATGGCGGTGGATACGACGAGTTTCTCCATACCTTGGCGGAGGACAGCAACCTTGACGCAGGCAAGGTGCTGAACGCCGTCGAACTCTCCGGCCTGGCGCACCCCGAGGAAGAGGCCTCTGTAGGGGCCACACCCGCGGAATCGCCGGCGGGGGACGACCACGCCCACGATCACGGCGGGTTGAACGAGCATGTCTGGTACAACTTCGCAGCCATGGGACAGCTGGCCGATAGCGTTGCCGCCAAACTCGGCGAGCTGGAGCCTGCCTCGGCCGCAACCTTCGAATCCAACGCTGCCGCCTTCAAGTCCGGGCTGGAGGAACTGGCCGGAAAACTCGAAGGGCTGAAGGCTGGAACTGCCGGCGCCCAGGTGGCTGTCACTGAGCCCGTGCCCGTATACCTGCTCGAAGCTGCAGGCCTGGAGAACGCCACGCCTGATGACTACACTGCTGCGATTGAGGAAGGCTCCGACGTTCCGCCGGCCGTCCTCAAAGCCGCAACGGACCTGGTGTCCTCCAAGTCAGTGCGGTTCCTTGCCTACAACGGGCAGACCGGAGGTCCACAAACTGAGGCGCTGAAGAAGGCGGCCGAAGCGGCAGGCGTTCCGGTGGTCGATTTCAGTGAAACTCTGCCGGAGGGCAAGACCTACCTGCAGTGGATGACGGACAATGTGAACAACGTCAGCAAAGTTCTGGAGAAGAATAGTTGAAACCCGTGGTCAGCCTCACCGGGGCGTCCCTCGCATTCGGAAAGCGGACGCTCTGGGAGGATCTGGACCTGGACATCAGGCCCGGCGAGTTTTTTGCCGTGCTCGGCCCCAACGGCAGCGGCAAAACAAGCTTCCTCAAGGTCCTGTTGGGTCTCCAGGACCTGCACCGGGGCAAGGCCACCCTTGGCGGGCATCCCGTTGAGCGCGGCAGCAGCCTGATTGGCTACATCCCCCAGCAAAAGTCTTTCGCCCGCGATACGCCCATGCGTGCCCGCGACCTGGTGGGCCTGGGGGTTGACGGACACCGCTGGGGCCTCCGCCTGTCCGCCGCCAAGGCGAACCGCAGGATTGATGAACTCCTTGAACTCGTGGGGGCATCGGAGTACGCCAAGGTTCCGGTGGGCCAGCTCTCCGGCGGCGAGCAGCAGCGGCTCCGTGTTGCCCAGGCACTCGCCACCGACCCCCAGGTCCTGCTCTGCGACGAACCACTGCTCTCCCTTGACCTGCACCACCAGCAGGCAGTCAGCGCACTAATCAACAAACAATGCCACGAGCAGAACAGCGCCGTGGTGTTTGTCACCCACGAGATCAACCCCGTCATCGACTACGTGGACCGGGTGCTCTACCTGGCCGGCGGGCGCTTCAAGGTGGGCACTCCGGAGGAAGTTATGACCACGGATGTCCTCTCCGACCTTTACGGCAGCCACGTTGAGGTAATCCACGCCAACGGGCGCATCGTGGTGGTGGGCCTGCCGGATGCCACCACGCATCATCACGCAGAAGCCCATGCCCTTGCCGGGGAGGTGGCCTGATGGACGCCGACAGTATCATTGGTGCGATCTTCAGCTTCGAGAACTACGGCGAATTGTTGGTCCTGGTCCAGAACTCGATTTGGGCAGGAGCCGTCCTGGGCCTGCTCGGCGGGCTGGTGGGAACGTTCGTTATGAAGCGCGACCTGGCGTTCGCCGTGCACGGAATTTCCGAACTGTCCTTCGCCGGCGCCGCCTTTGCCCTGCTGATTGGGGCTGACATCGTTTTTGGTTCCCTGATCGGTTCTGTAGCCGCAGCCCTGCTGCTGGGCCTCATGGGGGTCAGGGCCAGGGACAAGAACTCGATCATCGGCGTGATCATGCCCTTTGGGCTGGGCCTCGGGATCCTGTTCCTCTCCCTGTATGAGGGCCGTGCGGCGAACAAGTTCGGTTTGCTCACTGGGCAGATCGTGTCAGTCGATACCGTGCAGCTTCAGGCCCTGGCCGGAACCGCGGTGGTGGTGATGGTGGTCCTCGCGGCCATCTGGCGGCCACTGAACTTTGCCAGCGTTGATCCGGAACTGGCCGAGGCCCGGGGCGTTCCCGTCCGGACGCTCGCCATCGTTTTTATGGTCCTGCTGGGAATCAGCGTGGCTCTTTCCATCCAGGTGGTGGGAGCCCTGCTCGTGCTCGCACTCCTGATCACACCGGCGGCCGCCGCCCTGCGGGTGACTTCCTCGCCTGTGGCTGTGGTGGTGCTCAGCGTGGCATTCGCCATGACGGCGACCGTCGGCGGAATTCTGCTGGCCCTTGGCGGACGCATCCCCATCAGCCCCTACGTCACCACGTTGTCGTTCCTGATCTATGTGGTATGCCGCGTGATCGGATCCGTCCGGTCCTCCCGGGGCATCAACGGCAGGGTACTGCAGGCGCACTGATCCTGCTGGGGTACTTACCCTTTATGCGCGCGCGGCCAGCAGCAGGGACGGCTCCCGACGCCGGGCCCTCCTAAAGCTTGCCGGCGGCCCTGAGTGCCGAGCAGTCCGGGCACAATCCGAAGATCTCGACCGTGTGCGCGACCTCCGTGTACCCGTGTTCGCTGGCCGTGCGGGCTGCCCACGTTTCCACGGCCGGCGCTTCCACCTCGACGGCCTTGCCGCAGTTCCGGCACAGGAGGTGGTGGTGGTGGCCGGTGACGGCACAGCGGCGGTATACCGCTTCGCCTTCGCCATTGCGCAGCACGTCCACCAGCCCCTCGTCGGCAAGGGACTGGAGGATCCGGTAGGCCGTGGCGAGGGACACCGATACGCCCTGGTTCTGCAGGATTCGGTAGAGCTCCTGCGTGCTGACAAAATCGTCAAGCTCATCAAGGGCGGCGCTGACTGCCAGCCTCTGCTTGGTGACGCGCTGTTCCTTGCCTGCTGCAGGACCGGACGCTCCTGCAGAACCGGCAACCGTCCGTGTGGTGCCGCCCGAAGCCGGGGCAGAAGCGGCCTTGGTGGAATCAGCCTTGGTGCCGAACGGCATGGATGAACTCGCTTCCCTCAGGATGGTGGCAAAGACCAAGATTACCAGCCGGAGCTTCGTGGACAGGGGTTCGTGCCGGACCCTAGGCTGGCGCTATGAAGCTGACCAAATACACCCATGCCTGTGTCCGGCTCGAGAAGGACGGCCGGATCATCGTGCTGGATCCGGGGACATTTTCGGAATCGGCTGAGGCCCTGGCAGGTGCCGAAGCAGTGCTGGTCACGCACGAACATGGCGACCATATCGATGTTCCCGCAGTGGTGGCTGCCTTGAAGGGCAGCACGGACCTGGCGGTTTTTGCCCCTGCGGGCGTTGCCGACAACTTGCGCAAGGAAGCTCCAGGAGCCGCGGCCCGTATTAATACCGTCGATCCCGGGTCATCCTTCGAAGTGGCGGGCTTCGAGGTCCGCAGCTTTGGCGGACAGCACGCCTTGATCCACCCGCAGATCCCCGTCGTGGCCAACGTCGGCTACCTTTTGGACGGCAACGTGTACCACCCGGGCGATTCCTTTGTTATTCCATACGGCATCAGCGTGCAAACACTCCTCGTTCCCCTTCATGCGCCATGGAGCAAGGCCGCCGAGGTGGTGGACTTCGTGATCGGCGTCCGCGCACCCCGCGCCTTCCAGATCCATGACGGACTGCTTAATGACGCTGGCCTGAAAATTGTGGAGGGCCACGTCAAGAGGCTCGGAGCCAAGTACGGCACGGAGTATCAGCACTTGGCGGTACGGGAGTCCGTGGAGGTCTAAAGCCCGGCGCCGTCCCAGCTTCCGGTGTCGAAAAACCGCCGGATCACCGCTTCATACGGCGCAGGGTCCAAGCCGTGCGAAGCCAACCAATCCGGGTGGTAGTAGTTGCCTGCGTAGCGTTCGCCGCCGTCGCACATCAGCGAGACGATGCTGCCCTTCCGGCCCTCCGCGATCATTCCGGCAATGAGCTGCCAGACGCCCCAGAGGTTCGTGCCGGTTGAGGGGCCGGCGTGGAGTCCGGCGAGCGTGTGCAGGTGACGCATGGCGGCGATCGACGCAGCGTCCGGAACCTGGATCATGTGGTCGATGACCGATGGCACGAAGCTGGGTTCCATCCTTGGCCGGCCGATGCCCTCGATCCGGGATGGCAGCCCGGTGGCCGGGCCGGAGGTGTTACCGCGCCAGCCCGGGTAGAAGGCTGAGTTCTCCGGGTCCACCACCAGAAGCCGCGTGGGATGGCTGTGGTAACGGAGGTACCTCCCAATCGTTGCGCTGGTGCCGCCCGTCCCTGCGCCCACCACAATCCAGTCCGGAATGGGATGTTCCTCCAGTTCGAGCTGGCCGAAGATGGACTCCGCAATGTTGTTGTTTCCGCGCCAGTCCGTTGCCCGCTCGGCGTAGGTGAACTGGTCCATGTAGTGCCCGCCGCAGGTGGCGGCGACTTCCTCCGCCGTCGCATAAACCTCGGAGGCATGGTCCACCAGGAGGCAGGCACCGCCGAACTGCTCAATCAGGGCAATTTTTTCGGCGCTGGTAGTGCGTGCCATGACGGCGATGAACGGCAGCCCCAGGAGCTGGGCAAAATAGGCTTCGGAGACCGCGGTGCTGCCGCTGGAGGCCTCAACAATGGTGGTGTCCTCCCTGATCCAGCCGTTGACCAGCCCGAACAGGAACAGGGAGCGCGCAAGCCGGTGTTTAAGGGAGCCGGTACGGTGTGTGGACTCATCCTTCAAATAGAGCTGTACACCCCAGTGCTCCGGGAGGGGCACCGAGTAGAGGTGGGTATCGGCGGAGCGGTTGTTTTCTGCCGTGATTTTCCGGATGGCTTCGTCGGCCCAGTCCCGGCCCGCAGTGCGCTCGATCTTCACCGCACCAGCCTACCCGCGGCCGCCGGAGCTGCCGTTAGAGTGGGAGCGTTGGCTGCCCACCGGAAGGAGCACGATGAATCCGCTCATGGATGTTTCGGCGCTGGAAAAGCGCCTGGCTGCCGGCCGGCGTACGGTGCTGCTGGATGTGCGCTGGGCGCTGGGGGACCCGCACGGCCACGACCACTACCTGCAGGGGCACTTGCCGGGCGCCGTCTTTGTTGACCTGGCCGGCGAGCTTGCAGACCCTGCAGCTCCCGAGCGGGGCAGGCACCCGCTGCCATCTCCGGGCGCCTTACAGGATGCGGCGAGGCGCTGGGGCATCACCAGGGGCGATGTTGTGGTGGCCTACGATGACAGCGCCAACATGGCGGCCGCACGGGCGTGGTGGATGCTGCGGAACGCCGGCGTTCGGGAGGTTTACCTGCTCGACGGCGGCTTGGCAGCGTGGCGTGCGGCAAACTTGCCCATCGAACAGGGCGAGGTCAGGGCCAGTCCCGGTGACGTCACCCTGGCAGACGGACAGATGCCCGTGCTGGTCGCAGCCGACGTGACCGGCTGGCTGGAGGCCGGGCTCCTTGCGCCTGGTCCCGCTTCGGAGAGAATCCTTCTCGACGCGAGGGCCGGAGAACGCTACCGCGGCGAGATTGAGCCCGTTGACCCCCGCGCAGGCCATATCCCCGGTGCTGTCAGCGCTCCGACCACCGGGAACGTGGACGGCGCCGGCCGGTTCCTGCCTCCCGCCGAGTTGCGCCGGCGCTTCGAATCGCTGGGCATAACCGATGACAGCCGGGTGGGTGTCTACTGCGGGTCCGGGGTCACGGCAGCCCATCAGGTGGCAGCCCTCGAACTCGCCGGATTCCATGCTGCCCTCTATCCCGGATCCTTTTCGGAGTGGTCCAGCAATGCCAACCTGCCTGTGGTGACGGGACCGGAACCCGAAGGCGCCGGCGGGCCGGTTGAGTGGAAACATGGCGAGGCTGAAGGGTAGCGTCGCACTATGACTCCTGGACGTCCCGTGCCGCCACCCCTCGCCAATCCTGTCACCCCCAAACCTGCCGCTCCTGCACCAGCTGGCTCTGGCGTCATTGCCTCTGACGACGGCGTCCTGGCCGCCGCTTACGGCGCGACGTCTCCGGACAGCGGGCTGGTGCCGCTGACCCTTGCCCGGCGCGCTCCCGGGGCGGACGACGTCGAAATCGCCATTGAGTTTTGCGGGTTGTGCCATTCCGATGTCCACGCGGTGCGCGGCGAGTGGGGTGGCCAGAGCTGGCCGCTCGTGCCCGGCCACGAAATCGTGGGTACTGTCAGCCGGGTCGGGTCAACCGTCACCGACTTCGCGCCCGGGGACCGCGTGGGCGTGGGCTGCATGGTGGATTCCTGCCGCGAGTGCGACAGCTGCCTGGACGGGCTGGAACAGTACTGCGAGAACGGGATGACCGCCACGTACGGTGCATTGGACCGGCGGAAGGGCGGTTCCCTGACGCAGGGCGGCTATTCCTCCTCGGTGGTGGTGGACCGCCGCTACGTCCTTCGGGTGCCCGGATCCCTGGACCCCGCCGCCGTCGCACCGTTGCTGTGCGCAGGGGTCACGACGTTTTCGCCCCTGCGGCATTTCGACGTCGAAGAAGGCGATGTGGTGGGTGTGGTGGGGCTGGGCGGACTCGGCCACATGGCCGTCAAGCTCGCCAAAGCCATGGGAGCAAAGGTGGTGGTGTTCACCACGTCCGAGTCCAAGGTTCCGGCAGCTCTGGAACTGGGCGCCGACGAGGTAGTCCTGTCCCGCGATGACGCAGCGATGGACGCCGCCAACCGCACCATCGACCTGATCATCGACACTGTCGCAGCCCCGCACGACCTGAACCCGCTGTTCCGCACCCTGCGCGTGAACGGTGCGCTCTTCCAGCTCGGCCTTCCGTCCGAACCGATGCCGCCGGTCAACCCGCGGGCGCTGATTCGGCGCCGGATAGCATACACAGGCTCCTTGATCGGAGGCATTGCCGAAACACAGGAGATGCTGGATTTCTGCGCGGAGCACGGCGTTGTTGCCGACATTGAACTGGTCCGGGCTGAACAGCTGAACGACGCCTACGACCGGATGGTGGCCGGAGACGTGAAATACCGGTTTGTGCTGGACACCAGTACCCTGCAGGCACCCGCCAAGGAGGCAGACGCATGAGCACCCTTTTCACCAGGATCCTGAACGGCGAAATTCCCGGCCGCTTTGTCTGGCGGGAAGACGACGTGGCCGCGTTCCTCACCACGGGACCGCTGGCCGACGGACACACCCTGGTGGTTCCCACGGAGGAAGTGGACCGCTGGACCGATGCTTCCCCGGAGACCCTGGCGAGGGTCATGGAAGTGGCCCGGCGGATTGGAGCCGTCCAGGTGGAGACCTTCGGCGCGGCGCGGGCGGGGCTGATCGTGGCAGGTTACGAGATCAACCACCTCCATGTGCACGTGTGGCCTTCGAGGAGCATGGCTGACTTCAACTTCGCCTCTGCAGACCAGAATCCGGATCCGAAGGTCCTGGATGCCAACGCCGAGAAACTCCGGGAAGGCCTCCGGGCCGCCGGATACGGCGCGTTCGTCCCGGCCTGACGGTTCCGGCTGGCCGTTCCCGGCCTTCTGTTCCCGGCCCAGGCATACTGCCTAGGCCGGGGCCAGCGCCTTGTTGAGCACGGCACGGATCCGCTTTTCGGATACCGAATAGGCCGTCCCGAGTTCGACGGCGAAGAGGCTCACCCGGAGCTCTTCGATCATCCAGCGGACCTGGGCCAGTTCGCCCCCGGCCCGCCGTCCCGGCAGCAGGGCGGAAGCGGCGTCGTCGTAGTCGTCCTCGAGCCGCTGCACTACCGCCATGCTGAGGGCATCGCGCTGGACGTTGCCCGGGAGGCGCTCGAGCCGCTTTTCAATGGCGGCAAGGTACCTGGGGAGCTGGCTGAGCTGGGCATAGCCGGTGCGTGCCACAAACCCCGGGTACACCAAGTGCTCCAGTTGGCTCTTGACGTCATTGAGCGCGCTGATGAGCGCGAGGCTGGTAGTGCCCTTGAGCTGCTTTTCAATCCGCCGGGTACTGGCAAGGATGCGCTCCACCACGGCGGTCACGCTGAACACGGTATCGATCAGCTCGGCCCGGACCACTTCATAGAGCACGTCGAAGGACTGCCGGTCCCACGGCAATTCGGCCGGGGTGAGTTTGTCGATGGCTGCCAGCGCGCAGTCGGCAATCAGGGCTGCGACCGAGCCGTGCGGGTTCTGGCTGAATGTCAGCTTCTCGGTGTTGCTCAGATGCTCCAGCACGTACCGGTCGGGAGCGGGAACGCGCAGCGCCAGCAGCCTGATCACACCGCCACGCATGGCGTCCTGCTGCTCCTCCGGGGTCTGGAAAACCCGGAGTGCCACCGACTTGCCCTGGTCAACCAACGCCGGATAGCCGGTGACAGTGTGGCCTTTAACCATGCTGCTGACCTGGCGTTGGATGGTGCCAAAGCTCCACTCGGTCAGGCCTTCCTGTTCCCGGAAGCCGGCGGAGCCGGAGCCAGCCGGGACGGAGGCGGGCGCCTGCACCCGGGGATTCCCGCCGTCGTCGGACGCGCCGCCCGTACGCGCTGCCTTGCTGCGCGGAGCGGTAGAGGCAGGCGTGGCACCGAGAGATTCGGCAATGGCCCGCCGGGTGGCGGGGGCCAGCTGTTCCTGCAGGGCCGCGAGGTCCTTGCCCTCGTCCAAGACCTTGCCCTTGCTGTCCACTACCTTGAAGGTCACGCGAAGGTGCGGGGGCACCGCGTCCCAGTTCCACGAACCGGGCGGGATGATGCTTCCGCGGATACGGCGGAGCGCAAGTTCAAGGGACGGTTCAAGTTCATCGGAGGCGGGGTCGAAATCGGACTCCAGCACCGCCACTGCCTGGCGGGCTACGTCCGGGGCAGGAACAAAGTTCTTGCGGATCTGCTTCGGCAGGGACTTGATCAGCGCCGTCACCAGTTCCACGCGCTGGCCGGGGATCAGCCAGCGGAAGGCCTTGTCGTCCAGCTGATTCAGGAAAAGGACCGGTACCTCGGCAGTGACGCCGTCGTTCGGGTTGGGCGGCGAGCCGGGGGCGACCGGGTGGAACTCGTAGGTCAGCGGGAGTTCAAAGCCCTTGTGCAGCCAGGTCTTCGGGTAGGCGGATTCGTCGAGCTCGTCGGCGTCATTGTTGAGGAGGAGCGACTTGTCATAGTCCAGGAGGTCCGGGTTCTGGTGCCGGGCGTCCTTCCACCATTTATCAAAGTGGCGTTCGGAGACGACGTTCGTCCCCACCCGGGCATCGTAGAACTCAAACAGCGTCTCGTCGTCCACCATGAGGTCCCGGCGCCGCATCCTGGCTTCGAGTTCCTCAACCTCCTGTAGGAGGGCACGGTTCCGGTGGAAGAACTTGTGGTGGGTTTTCCAGTCGCCCTCCACCAGGGCATGCCTGATGAAAAGTTCCCGGGCGACCACCGGGTCCACCCTGCCGTAGTTAATCCTGCGCTGGGCGATGATGGGCACGCCGTACAGAGTGACCTTTTCGTAGGCCATGACCGAGCCCTGGCGCGTGGACCAGTGGGGTTCGCTGTAGCTGCGCTTGACGAGGTCCGGGGCCACCTGCTCTGCCCAGGCGGGATCAAATTTCGCTGCAACCCTGGCCCAGAGCCGGCTCGTTTCCACCAGCTCCGCCGCCATCACGAAGGTGGGCGACTTCTTGAACAATGCGGAACCGGGGAAGATTGCGAAGCGGCTGCCCCTGGCCCCGGCGTACTCACGCTTGCGCTCATCCAGGATGCCGATGTGGCTCAAGAGCCCGGACAGGAGACTGATGTGGATGCCGTCATGGTTGCCTACCGGATCGGCCAGGCGCTTATTGTCCAGGCTAATGCCCAGGGGCCGGGCAAGCTGGCGCAGCTGGGCAAACAGATCCTGCCACTCGCGCACCCGGAGGTAGTTGATGAATTCGGCCCGGCACAGGCGGCGGAAGGCTGACGACGACAGTTCCTGCTGCTTCTCCTGGATGTAGTTCCAGAGGTTCAGGAAACCGGTGAAGTCCGAGTTCTCGTCCTTGAACCGGTTGTGCTTTTCCGCCGCGAGTTGCTGCTTGTCCGTAGGGCGCTCACGGGGGTCCTGGATGGTGAGGGCTGCTGCCAGGATCATGACTTCACGGACACAACCGCGTTTGCCCGCTTCCACAATCATCCGGCCCAGCCGGGGATCCACCGGGAGCTGGGCGAGCTTTTGCCCGACGGCGGTGAGCCCGCCGCCGCTTTTCGCACCGCCCGTGCCGTTCTGGGGCTGCGCGGCAGCCAAGGCGCCAAGCTCACGGAGCAGCGTGACGCCGTCGTTGATTGCCCTCGTTTCGGGGGGTTCAACGAAGGGGAAGTTTTCGACGTCCTTCGGTCCACGTGCCACTCCCATTGCTGTCATCTGGAGGATGACGGCGGCCAGGTTCGTGCGCAGGATTTCGGGATCGGTGAAGCGGGGCCGGGACTCGAAGTCCTCCTCCGAGTAGAGGCGGATGGCGATGCCGTCAGACACGCGGCCACACCGGCCGGAACGCTGGTTGGCCGATGCCTGCGAGACGCGCTCGATGGGGAGCCGCTGGACCTTGGTGCGGTGTGAGTACCGGGAGATGCGCGCTGTGCCCGTGTCGATCACGTATTTGATGCCCGGCACTGTCAGCGATGTCTCTGCCACGTTGGTGGCGAGCACGATCCGGCGTTTGTTGCCCGGATGAAAAACCTTGTGCTGTTCCTGCAGGCTGAGACGAGCGAACAGGGGGAGGATTTCGGTACCGGCCAGCCTTCTATTGGACTGGATCCGGGACTGGAGGGCATCAGCGGCATCGCGGATTTCGCGCTCGCCGGAAAAGAATACGAGGATGTCGCCAGGTGCTTCCGCAGCCAGTTCATCCACCGCGTCACAAACGGCGTCGAGCGGGTCGCGGTCTTCCTCGAGCTCGTCGTCGGACGCGTTCTCTTCATCTGTTCCGGCAAGTGGCTGCGACAGCGGCCGGTACCGGATTTCCACCGGGTACGTCCGCCCGGAGACCTCGATGATGGGGGCGGGGACGTCCGGAGTGCCGAAATGGTTGGCGAACCGTTCCGGATCGATGGTGGCGGAGGTGATAATCACCTTCAGGTCTGGCCGCTGCGGCAGGATCCGCTTGAGGTAGCCAAGGATGAAGTCGATGTTGAGGCTGCGCTCATGGGCCTCATCGATAATGATTGCGTTGTACTTGCGCAGCAGCTTGTCGCGCTGGATTTCCGCCAGCAGGATGCCATCGGTCATCAGTTTGACCTTGGTGTTCCGGCTGACTTCGCCGGTGAAGCGGACCTGGAAGCCGACCTCCTGGCCGATGTCCACGCCCAGTTCCTCGGCGATGCGCTCCGCAACAGTGCGGGCTGCAAGCCGGCGCGGTTGGGTGTGGCCGATCAGGCCGTTTTCACCCAGGCCAAGCTCAAGGCACATCTTGGGAATCTGGGTGGTCTTACCGGAGCCGGTCTCGCCGGCGATGATGGTGACCTGGTTAGCTGCGATGGCGGCCATCAGGTCTTCGCGGCGCTCGGAGACTGGGAGCTCGGCAGGATACGAAATGTGAAGTGTCATGGCTGCTGACAGTCTACTGCGGGAGCCCGGGCTTCCCGCTTTCGACTGGTTGCAGCCCTACCTGTTGTTTGGGTGATTGGGCCTAGAAAATGCGGAGCGTGTAGTTGGTGCTGGGAAGGTCCAGGGCGGACCATGCTTCATGCGATTCGACGGGAGGCGTGTGCCCCCGCCCGTCACGCAGGAGGGCCGACACAGTGGCGGCGAATACGAGGAGCAGCAGGACGATGAGGGCGGTTGTGAGGATTTCCATGCCTCCATGCTTCTCCTACCTGCTACCAAGAAAAAGTGGCAGAAATGCCCAAAAAGCTATAATTCCTGCCACAATGGAAGCATGCTGAAAACAGTAGCCGTCATCGTGGTTCCCAACTTCTCGATGTTCGAATTTGGCACTGCCTGCGAAGTGTTTGGCATCGACAGGTCCGGGCGGGGGAGCGGTGTCCCGGCTTTTGACTTCCGTGTCTGCACGCCGGTCCCGGGGGATGTCCCCCTCAAGTCCGGCCTGTCCATGAATGTGGGCCTGGGGCTGGAAGCCACTGCCGACGCGGACCTGGTGATCATGGCTCCGTACGGCCGGGACGATGACCTGCCGGTGTCCGTCCTTGAGGCGCTTCGGGCGGCGGACGAAAGGGGAGCGTGGGTCATGTCCATCTGCTCAGGAGCTTTCGCCTTGGCCCGTGCGGGCCTCCTGGACGGCCGCCGCTGCACCACACACTGGCACTATTCAGGTCAACTGGCTGCCGAATACCCCCGCGTGCACGTGGACGAGAATGTCCTGTACGTCCAGGACGGCAACATCATCTCCTCCGCCGGTACGGCCGCCGGGATCGATGCCTGCCTGCACCTGGTGCGCGTGGAACTGGGCGCACACGTGGCCGCCGCGATAGCCCGCGACATGGTGGTTCCCCCGCACCGGGACGGCGGCCAGGCACAGTTTATCGACCGGCCCATGCCCACCTGTGGCTCGGCGCCGATGGAGGAACTCCTCCGCTGGATGGTGGAGCACCTGGACCGAGAACACACCGTGGGCGAACTGGCGGCCCGGGTGCACATGTCCGCGAGGACTTTCGCCCGGAAGTTCCGGTCGGAAACCGGTGCAACGCCGGCGGCCTGGCTTAATTCCCAACGGGTGCTCCGCGCCCAGGAACTTCTCGAGTCGACCGACCTGAACATCGATGAGATCGCGCGCGAGTCCGGATTTGGGCATCCGGTGCTGCTGAGGCACCATTTTGCAAAAGTCCTGGACACCAGCCCGCAGTCCTACCGGCGGGCCTTCCGCGGACAGCTGGCAGAAGTTGGTTAGCTCCGGGCTTCAAGTATCCCGGCGCTGTGCCGCGCGTGACTCCTCCGCGGCTGCCCGCGTGCTGTCCACCAGCACCCGCCAGGGACCGGTGACGGCCTGCTCAGGCAGGGCTGCCCGGTGCTGCCCTGCACGTATGGAGTAGATGAAACGGTCCGGCTGGGCTCCTGAGTATTCCGCCGCGGCGGCTCGTGGTGTTCTGGGCACGGCGTCCCAAGGGCATGCTTCGACGATGGGCTGCCATTGATTCCTGGCCTTCTCGGACTCGGCGTTTACCGTCCAAACCCGAGTCATCGCCGCGATCCCGCCGGTGCGCTGCACACTGATCTTCATAGCCTGGTTCCTGGCTGGTTCGAGCCTGGTGGCCCGAAGTACGGCAGCCAGGCGACCCGTTAAAGCTTGACCTTCACAGTTTCCCACGCGTTCCGCACGGCGTCATGCTCTTTTGAATCAGAACCGAAAAGCTCCGCAGCGGTAGCGGCAGTGGCGCGCGCGAATACAGTGAAGGTCGCGCCGGTGGGCAAATCACCGCTGGTGAGCGTCTCGTACCAAATGCGCCCGGGGGAGTCCCAGGCGTTCCCGCCCAGCTTTTCCGCCACCAGGTAGAAAGCCCGGTTGGGGATGCCTGAGTTGATGTGGACACCGCCATTGTCGGCGCTGGTTCTCACGTAAGAGTCCATGGAATCCGGCTGGGGATCCTTGCCCAGCACGTCGTCGTCGTACGCGGTTCCCGGGGCCTTCATGGAACGCAGGGCGCGCCCCTCCACCTGAGGCGTGAAGAGGCCCTCGCCTATGAGCCAGCTGGCCTCTGCCGCTGATTGGTTCTTCACGTACTGCTCCACAAGGGCACCGAAAACATCCGACATTGACTCATTGATGGCTCCGGCCTGGTTCCGGTACACCAGCGCGGCCGAGTACTGGGTAACCCCGTGGGCAAGCTCGTGCCCGATGACGCTGATGGACCTGGTGAACCGCTCGAAGACCTCCCCATCGCCGTCGCCAAAGACCATCTGCGTCCCGTCCCAAAACGCGTTGTCGTAGAGTTTTCCGAAGTGCACCGTGGCGTTCAAGGGCAGCCCGCGGCCGTCGATCGAGTTCCTTCCGAAGACGTCGGCGTAGAGGCGATGCGTGTGGCCCAGCCCGTCGTAGGCCTCATCCGTTGCAGGATCCCCCGTGGCGGACTCGCCCTCCTTTCGCACGAGTTTGCCCGGAAGGACTTCTGAACCGCCGGCGTCGAAAACCGAGCGGTTCGATGGTCCTGGCTTGGCCTGACGCACTCCCGCCGGGACATCGGGGGCTGCCTGCGTGCGGGCCGCGTGGACCGAGCGGACATGTCCCAAGGCTTCTTTGGCGGCCCTTGCTGCCGCAGAAAACTCCGGAGCGTCCTGCCTGGCCAGCCGCCTCAACAGGTAGGGCGGAATGATGGAACAGAACGGAACGTGCATGGCGTACCCCCTCAACTTGGTGAATTCAGACTACGAGGGGGCACTGACAAAGCGGCGCAGGCGCACGTCGTCCTTCGGTAAAACGAACAATGTCAGACCCCCTCGCCATGATGGGGGTATGGATACGAACGCGGCAGTGGCACAGGCGGAGGCGGCCGTTGTGGCTGCTGTCGCGGCGTTTGTTGCGGTGCTCGCTGGCGGCGATACAGCTGTCTCCGGTGCCGCTGATCCTGCCTTCGCAGTTGAGTCTGATGATCCGTTGCAGCGGGTTGCTGATGGGGCTTTGGATGTCCTGGCCGGGGTGGCCCGGTCGGAAGCGAAGCTGGCGGCGGTGAAGGCGCAGGCGGTGGCGGTGTTTGCAGGGGCCACGAAAGCGTTGAACGCTCCGGTTTCGTCGCCGTATGAGGTGGCGGCGCAGGAGCGGAGTTTGGTGGCTGAGGTGGGGTGTGTGCTGGCGATCGGTGACCGGGCCGCCGGTGCCCTGATCGCCGATTCCCATGCCCTGACCAGCTCCTTGCCCCGGACCCTGGCTGCTTTGCAGGCCGGGACGGTTTCCTGGGCGCACGCCCGGACCATGGTGGACCAGGCCGCGAGCCTTGACCCTGCCGGGGCGGCGGCGTTGGAGGCGCATTTCCTGGACCGGGACACGCCGAAACCGGGAGCAGCCGCCATGGTCGGGGAGATGCCGGCGTACCGGTTCAAAGCCAAGGCCCGGGCCTGGCGGGAACGCCATCACCCGGAGAGCCTGGAGCAGCGGCACGCTCGGAGTGTGGCGGACCGGCGGGTCGAGTACTGGCTTGATGGTGACGGGATGGGCTGGGTCGCCGCGTGTCTGCACGCGGACCAGGCGTCCGCCATCTGGGACCGGCTGACGGCGGCAGCGCGGGGCTTGCAGGGCCCTGCCGAGTCCCGGACCCTCACCCAGCTCTGGGCGGATGTCGCTGCGGGCTGGCTTCTGGGCACTACCACCGAGATCCCCGCACCCCGGGCGCAGGTGCTGGTCACCGTTCCCGTGTTCTCCCTGCTGGGTCTGACCGATGAACCGGCGGTGCTCGACGGGCACGGCCCGATCCCCGCCTCGATGGCACAGAACCTGGTCGCCAACGGGGCGGACTCGTTCTACCGGGTACTGATCGATCCGCGGGACGGGGCACCGTTGGAGATCGGCCGGACCAGCTACCGGCTGACCAAAGCGATGCGGAACTGGCTGCGGCTGCGGGACGGTAAATGCCCGTTTCCCGGCTGCAGCAACAACTCCCTGGACAACGAAGCCGACCACCTCCTCGCCTGGCACCAAGGCGGCACCACCGGAATATCGAACCTGGGCCAGCCCTGCCCAAAGCACCACAAACTCCGCCACACCAGCGGCTGGAAACCAACACCAGCCACCACAACCGAACCACCCGGCTGGACCTCACCCACCGGCAGGCACTACAAAAGCGAACACCAAGACTGGGAACCACCACACTGGCCGGAGTCTGTCTTGTCAGCGAAGGTCATGGTGCCTGATGACCTCTCTGGTGACGGGCGGCCGTCCGCCCAACTCGCCCAACGCAGGCCTCCACCCGAGGACCTGCCTGCTGAAGACCTGTTCTGGCACGAGGAGCTGCCACAAGACACCTTTGCCGACTGGTTCCTGCGCGGATACAGGCTGCCGAAGGACCCTCTCCCGGAAGACGTCTGGTGGGCGATGGCATGCGAAGCGAGTGCGGGCGTGAGGTGACGAAGGGTGGGCGATGAAGCGGCCCTCACTGATGGCATCGCGTGCTGGCGGCGTCCGCACTTGTTTTGATGCGGCGAGCCTGAGGGTCGAGGCGACCATGATCACCGGGAACCGCAGCACGGGAAAGGAACCTTCTCGGGCAAAGAGAAGCACCCCGGTCGGTGGACCGGGGTGCTTCTGGTGATGGTGCCCTCGATAGGATTCGAACCTACGACCTTCTGCTCCGGAGGCAGACGCTCTATCCCCTGAGCTACGAGGGCAATCCGGGGAATCCCGCCGTTGCTGACGGGACGTCCTAGAGCTTAGCAGTAAGGTGGCCTGCAAGGGAAAATCGCCACTCCAACGCTCACCTGAACGCTAGTAAACGCCTAAATCAGTAGCCCGAGAACGAGTCCACGTGCACGCGCCTGGCCCCGGCTTCCTTTGCCGCCCGGCGCAGCGAAGCGACACTCGCTGGTGAGCCCGAGATGAAAACCTCGCGCTCGGCGATGTCGGGAATCGCCGCACTGAGAGCTTCGCCGTCCACCCTGGCAGCATCGGCCGGGAAAACACTTATATGCGACGGCGGCTGGGAACCGTCGGCAATCCTGGCCACCACACGAACGCCTGCATCCTTCAGTTCTTCCGCATAGGCAATCTCGTCAGCACTTCTGGCCAGCAGCAGGAGCACCGCATCGCGATCCTCTAAGCCTCCGGAAGAGATGTGTGAAAGGAAAGGCGTGATCCCGATTCCTGCAGCAATCAGCAGGACCGGCTTGCGGGGGTCGCGGGGGAGGATGAAGTCCCCTCCAACGGCAGTGGCTGTCAGTTCGTCGCCAGGCTTCAGCGAAAGAAGGGCCTTCTTGGCCGCAGACACGGGCTCAGCAGTCCGCACGCCGAACTTAACCAGGCGGTCAGCCGGGGCGCCCGTCAAACTGAACACCCGGCGTCGTCCTTTTCCGTCCGACTTCGCATGCGGAAGGTCCAGCTCCATGTATTGCCCCGGCACAAAGCGGACAGGCCGGGAGGGCTCGAAGGAAAATTCCGTAGTGCTGGGCGTCAGTGGCCTGGTTCCGCTGAATTTCAGCTTCACGCCGCCCCGCTGGCCCACCATAAAGGCGAGAAGATTGCCAAGCAGCAGCGCGGTCTCGGGAGAGTTCGCGAGGAAACCAAAGTTGTACGGGACCGCAAACACCACGCCGACCACAGCCGCGAGTGCCAGTTGCTGCCACCTGCGCGGCGGCAGTGTCAGCGGCTCGGTGAGCATAAATCCTACAAAGAACAGCAACGGCCGCTGCGCCAATGACTGCCACAACGCCATCCCAACGGACATGCCCGACTGGAGGAGTTCCGCCGTGATGATGGCGCAGGCGACGATGAGGAAGACCGAGGCCATCAGGAACTTGCGCGTCCGGTACAGGACCAGGAGAACGCCGGGCACCAGCAGCCACAGCATGGCAGGGGTAGCTGCCCACCACGTCGCAATGTTGAGCCCGGTGAGCCCAACCACGAAGGCTCCCGCAGCGGCGGGGTTGAAGACGTGGCGGCCGCGCCACGCGAGCGCATACTTTGATGCCGACGCCAGGACGCAGGCCAACGCCACGCCCGCCAGATCCATCGGCGCGAAGGAAGGCCAGAACAGGAAGTACAACAGCAGTCCGGTGATGAGCGAGGACTCTGAGTGGGGCCGCACGTGGAAAATTGCTGCCAATGCCCTGTTTGAGGCATAGGTCAGGCCAAGGCACAGCACCAGGTGCGCCAGCATCTCAGGAATGCCAAATGTCAGCCAGCCCAGGGCGTCGAGCAAGAGGCTGTAAGCGGCCAGGCCTGCAAGGACCAGGAGGATGAGCCGGTACATCGTGAACCGGCCAAGCACGGTGTCCAGCCGTGCAGCCACGGAGGGGGCGGGCCTGGCTTTCGGCGTTTCCACAGGGCTCATGTGAACAGTCTCCCTTCAAACTCCGCGGAGTGGGCCGCGCTCCCGTCGGAGAATACGGTCAGCCAGGAGAAATCGAACTCTTGCTCCAACCGGGCGCCCGGCGCGAAGAAAAGCGCGGTGGCCAGGGCATCCGCCAGCATGGCGCTGTCTGCGAGGACCCAGGTGGCGACGGCGGTCCTCACCGGCTGCCCCGTTGTTCCGTCCAGCACATGGTGCAGGCCGTCGCCCCAGGCCCGCCGGTTTGACGCCGAGGCACAAAGCGCCCGCCCGGCGAGGGGAACGATTCCGATTGCCTGAGCCGGATTGTAAGGATGCTCCAAAGCCACCTGGGTGGATCGGGGGCCCCTTGCAAGCAGGTCGCCGCTGCCGTCAATGACGAAGGAATCAATCCCTTCAGCGCCCAGTTCATCGGCCAACAGATCCACCAGCAGGCCCTTGCCTGCCGCCCCGATATCCAGAACCACCGGTGAAGTGGTGGTGATGGTGGTTCCCGACCACTCGAGGACCCGGTCCCAGCGGGGCGCCGGCAACGGGGATCCTGAGGGCTTGAGGGAGTATCCGGCGTCGTACCCCAGCCGCTCCAGGGAGGCGCCGATCAGCGGGGTCATGGCCCCGTCGGTCAGTCCGTAAAGCGTCCTGTACAGCGGGCCAAGCCTCTCGGCCTCCTCCGGAAACCCATACCGCCCGGGCTCCCGTGCCATGAAGCTGACGCGGGAATCGGATCGGAAACGGGACCAGTCGGCGTCGAACTTCTCCACCCGGCCAAGGAGCCGTTTCCGCATTGGCTCGTCAAGCGGAAGAGGCGTGGAGATTTCCCAATGCGTGCCGATTCCCTCGAACGCAAAGTCCTCCCAGTCCGCGCCCGGCACCTTCTACTGCGCCTCCGATTTAATCTGTTCCACGGCCTGGTTGAATCCACCGCTGGTCAGCGAGGAACCGGCAACCTTCGAGACGTTGAGCTCGTCGATGTTCTTGCCCACCACCTGATCGGCGATCCCGCCGGCGAACTCACCCTGGAACTTGCGGGTGTTGGGATTCGAGGGATGCTGGGTGATGTCCACAGCGGTAACCGTGCCCCCGGCAAGGGTGAGTTCGACCCCAACTGTCTCGGTGCCGTTCGGGGAGACGTAGTTTCCGTCGGCGCTGTACGTGCCGTCTTTGTACGTGGAGCCGCTGGTGCCCGGAGATGAGGCTCCTGCCGACGGCGTGGCGGCGGAAGTTTCCGAAGCGTTGCCCGCGGGGGCGGGGGGCGTGCTCTCAGTGGCGGACGGCGCGCAACCGGCCACCGTTCCGGCGAGGGAAAGGCCGGCGATTCCAGCGAAAACACTCTTGCGGACTGACGGTCTCATAGGAAGGCTCTCATTTCGGCTAAGTGTTTGGGACGGTGCTTACGGTGGTGTCAACGATGAACCCAGCGTATTGGTTCAACTTGTAGCTGCCTTGTGGATTTCCTGTGGAACAGCTGTGGCGCCGGAAAAAGTCCCAATTCTTTTGCTGTCACTGGCCCCCGGTAGGCTAGAGGGGTGACTCCCGAAGAACTCTCCCTCGCCATATCCGCCTGCCTGAAAGACGCCGTCGACGCCGGTGAGATTGCCCTTTCGTCATCAGCAGTGCCAGACGAGGTACGAGTGGAGCGGCCAAAGAACCGGGACCACGGCGACTGGGCCACCAACATCGCCCTTCAGCTTGCCAAGCAGGCCGGCACCAACCCCCGCGAATTCGCCACCGTGCTGAGCGCGCGGCTGAAGTCTATCGACGGCGTCTCCGCCGTGGACATCGCGGGGCCCGGGTTCCTGAACATTACCGTGGACGCGGCAACGGCCGGCGCCCTGGCCAAGGTGATCGTCGAAGCCGGACAGCAGTACGGGACCAACAACGCGCTCGCCGGCCACACAGTCAATATGGAATTCGTCTCGGCCAACCCCACCGGACCCCTTCACATTGGGCACACCCGGTGGGCCGCCCTGGGCGATTCCATCGCCCGCGTGCTGCGCGCCTCCGGTGCCGACGTCACCGCTGAGTACTACATCAACGACGCCGGCTCGCAGATGAATGTCTTCGCCAACTCGGTGTACTCCCGGCTGCACGGCCTGCCCGTTCCTGACGGCGGCTACCCGGGACAGTACATCGCAGACCTGGGCCACGAGGTCCTCACCGAGCACCCTGACATCCGCGAACTGACCGAAGTTGCTGCCCTTCCGGTCATCCGCGCAGCCGCCTACAAGGCGCAGATGAAGGACATCAAGGCCACCCTCGCGGACTTTGGTGTTGAGTTCGACGTGTTCTTTTCAGAACAGGAACTGCACGACGCCGGCGCGATTGAGAGTGCCGTTGCCCGCCTTCGCGAGCAGGGCCACGTGTTCGACGACGGCGGTGCGGTCTGGCTGCGCACCACCGACTTTGGCGACGACAAGGACCGGGTGATGATCCGCGCCAACGGCGAGCCCACCTACTTCGCTGCGGATGCCGCCTACTATCTCTCAAAGAAGGACCGCGGCTTCACGGAAAAGATCTACCTGCTCGGCGCGGACCACCACGGCTACATCAACCGGCTCAAGGCCATCGCCGCCTGTGCGGGGGATGACCCCGAGGTGAACATCGAGGTGCTGATTGGCCAGCTGGTATCAGTGAACGGCGCCAAGCTGTCCAAGCGCGCAGGCAACATTATCGAGCTGAAGGACCTGATCGATTGGCTCGGCAAGGATGCAGTCCGCTACTCCCTCGCCCGGTTCCCGGCAGATTCCCCCCTGACCCTTGACCCGGAGCTGCTGAAGAAGCACAGCAACGAGAACCCGGTGTTCTACGTGCAGTACGCCCACGCCCGGTCCCGCGGTGCGGCCCGAAATGCCGTCGACGCCGGCGTGGAGCGCCGCGTAAACGGCAAAGACAGCTTCGACGCCTCGCTCCTGGACCACGCCACGGAGAACGAACTTCTCTCGTACCTGGGCAGCTACCCGTCGATCGTTGCGAAGGCCGCGGAACTGCGGGAACCCCACCGGGTGGCGCGGCACCTCGAAACCATCGCCGGCGCCTACCACCGCTGGTACGACGCCTGCCGCATCGCACCCATGGGTGACGAGGCGGTGACCGATGTCAACCGCACCCGCCTCTGGCTCAACGACGCCACGAGCCAGGTGCTGGCCAACGGCCTTGACCTGCTCGGCGTTTCCGCGCCGGAACGGATGTGATTGGCATGAACGACGCGCACAAGAGCGCAGCCTCTCCGCTCGCCCCCGAATGGCTCTCGGTCCCGGAGGACCTGAACACACTGATCCCCTCAATGTGGGCAAAGGACGTTACCCGGACCGGCGCGGGCCAGGTGACCATCGACGGCATTCCGGTCGCCGAGCTGAAGGAACAGTTCGGCACGCCCCTGTTCGTGATGAGCGAGGCGGACTTCCGCTCCCGTGCGCGGGGGTTCAAGGATGCGTTCGACGACGCGTTCGCGGACATCTGCGGGGGAGTGGACGTCTACTACGCCGGTAAATCATTCCTCTGCACGGCAGTGGCAACCTGGGTGGCTGAGGAAGGCCTCCGGCTCGACACCTGCTCCGGCGGCGAACTCGCCGTAGCTGCCCGGGCGGGCATTGCCGGCGCCCACCTGGGCCTGCACGGCAACAACAAGTCGGACGCCGAAATCCGCCGTGCCCTCGACATGCAGGTGGGCCGCATCGTGGTGGACAGCCTCGACGAGCTGGACCGCGTTGCCAAAATTGCCTCCGGACGGGGCGAAACCGCAAAGGTCATGCTCCGGCTGACGCCGGGCGTCCACGCGCACACCCACGAATTCATCGCCACTGCGCACGAGGACCAGAAGTTCGGGCTCTCCATGGCCGGGGACACCACGGATGAAGCAGGCCTTTCAGCTGCTGAAGAGGCAGTTGCCGCTGCCACGGCCTACCACAGCATCGAGCTGCTCGGGCTGCACTGCCACATTGGCTCGCAGATCTTCGAACCGGACGGCTTCGCGCTGGCCGCGGAGAAGCTCCTGACCTTCCTTGACGCCATGCAGCGCAAATACTCCATCGTCCTTCCGGAGCTGGACCTCGGCGGGGGCTACGGCATTGCCTACACCCCTGTGGACACCCCGCGCCCGCCGGCCGAGATCGCCCAGGCGATGGCCGCCGTCGTCCGCTCCACCTGCGCAAAGCTCGGCATCGACTCGCCCCGCATCTCCATCGAGCCGGGGCGCGCCATCGTAGGCAGCACCACCTTCACGCTGTACGAGGTGGGGACGCTCAAGACCGTTCGTGTCGACGTGCCGGCCTCGGCCGAAGCCGGTGACGCCGGTGACAACGTTACGTATCCGCGCCGCTATGTGTCGGTGGACGGCGGCATGAGCGACAACGCCCGCCCGGTGCTCTACGACGCGGATTATTCGGCTGTCGTAGCTTCCCGGACGTCTGCCGCCGCACCGCAGCTGTCCCGCGTGGTGGGCAAACATTGCGAGAGCGGCGACATAGTTGTTAGAGATGTATATCTGCCCGAGGACGTGGCAGCCGGTGATCTGCTTGCTGTACCGGGGACCGGCGCCTACTGCTGGGCCCTGTCAAGCAACTACAACTATCTGGCCCGGCCGGGCGTTGTCGCGGTGCGCGATGGATCTGCCCGGCTGATTGTCCGCGGGGAAACCGAAGAAGATCTGCTGAACCGCGACATGGGAGTCTGAATGACTGAATTGCGAACCCTGAAAGTGGCCCTGCTGGGCTGTGGCAACGTTGGGGCCCAGGTTGCGCGGATTCTCATTGAGGACGCCGACACCCTTGCCGCGCGGACGGGCGCGAAGCTGGAGCTGAGCGGCATCGCCGTGCGCAACGTCCACACGAAGCGCGATGTGGACCTTCCGCAGGAACTTTTCACCACCGACGCCGACACCCTCGTCAAGGACGCGGACCTCGTGATCGAGCTGATGGGCGGCATTGAACCTGCCCGCACACTGATCCTGTCCGCCCTTCGCAATGGCGCCTGCGTTGTCACTGGGAACAAGGCGCTCCTGGCACAGGACGGCCCTATCCTTCATGAAGAGGCTGACAAGGCGGGCGTGCAGCTCTCCTATGAGGCCGCGGTCGCCGGAGCCATCCCCATCCTGCGCCCCATCCGCGACAGCCTCGCGGGTGACCGCATCACCCGCGTCCTGGGCATTGTCAACGGCACCACCAATTTCATCCTTGACCAAATGGACACCACCGGTGCCCAGTTTGCCGACGCCCTCGCCGAAGCACAGCGCCTCGGTTACGCGGAGGCCGATCCCACCGCCGACGTCGAAGGCCACGATGCTGCCGCGAAGGCCGCCATCCTCGCCTCGCTGTCGTTCCACACCCGGTTCGCCCTGGAGAACGTCCACTGCGAAGGGATCAGCTCCGTCACCGCGGCGGACATTGCTGCCGCCAAGGACGCCGGTTTTGTCATCAAGCTGCTGGCCATTGCGGAAAAGCTTCCCGCTACAGGCACGGAAACAGACGGCGGCGGCGGAGTCTCCGTCCGCGTGCACCCCACGCTGCTTCCCCGCGAGCACCCGCTGGCTGCCGTTCATGGCGCCTTCAACGCCGTATTCATCGAAGCGGAGAATGCAGGCGAGCTGATGTTCTACGGCCAGGGAGCCGGCGGTACCCCCACCGCCTCCGCCGTCCTGGGTGATCTGGTGTCCGCCGCGCGCAGCCTGGTCCTCGGCGGCCCCGGCCGAACGGAAACCACCACCGGACACGTTCCGGCGCTGCCGATCGACGCTGCCGTCACCAGTTACTACATCGGGCTGGACGTCGCTGACCAGCCCGGCGTCCTGGCCAGGATCGCCCAGCTCTTTGCCGAGCACGGCGTCTCCATCGAAATCATGCGGCAGACCATCCACCGCGACGCTGAGTCCAACGTGGAGTCCGCCGAACTGCGGATTGTCACCCACCGCGCGTCAGAGGCTGCCCTTGCAGCCACCGTCGAGGCCGTGAAGGGCCTGGACGTCATCAATTCAGTTACATCCGTTCTGCGGGTAGAAGGAGTCTAAGTGGCTCACCAATGGCGCGGCGTTATCCGCGAATACGCTGACCGTCTGCCCGTGACGGAATCCACCAGGGTGATCACCCTGGGCGAGGGCGGCACCCCGCTGGTGCACGCGCAGAAGCTCTCGGAGCTTACCGGCTCCAAGGTGTACCTCAAGGTGGAGGGCATGAACCCCACCGGCTCGTTCAAGGACCGCGGCATGACCATGGCCATGACGGCCGCCGTCGCATCCGGAGCCCAAGCCGTGGTGTGCGCCTCCACCGGCAACACGTCCGCTTCTGCCGCTGCATACGCCACGGCCGCAGGCCTGAAGTGTGCGGTGCTGGTGCCCGAGGGCAAGATCTCCATGGGCAAGCTCAGCCAGGCCATCGCCCACGGTGCAACCCTGCTCCAGGTGGACGGCAACTTCGACAACTGCCTGGATATTGCACGGAAGTTGGGGGAGTCCTACCCGGTCTTCCTGGTCAATTCAGTCAACCCTGCCCGTATCCAGGGACAGAAGACCGGTGCGTTCGAGATCGTTGACGCACTGGGCGACGCTCCGGACATCCACGTCCTGCCGGTTGGCAACGCCGGAAACATCACGGCCTACTGGAAGGGCTACAAGGAGTACTCCGCTCCGTTCGAGTCCGCAACGGCCGGCACGCTTCCCGCTGTGTCCACCAAAACGCCTGCCATGTGGGGTTTTCAGGCAGCGGGGGCAGCACCCTTCGTTGCGGGCCACCCCATCACCGAGCCTGACACCATCGCCACGGCCATTCGGATCGGCAACCCTGCATCCTGGGACGGCGCCATTGGCGCCCGCGACGAATCCGGCGGACTCATCGACGCCGTCACCGACGAGGAAATCCTCAACGCGCACCGCTGGCTGTCCTCGCGCGAAGGTGTCTTTGTTGAACCCGGTTCCGCCGCCGGTGTGGCTGGCCTGCTGAAGAAGCATGCCGCAGGCGAGGTTCCTTCCGGGAAGACGATCGTCATCACCGTCACCGGCCACGGCCTCAAGGACCCCCAGTGGGCCCTGCGTACCGAGGACGGCAGCGACGTGCAGCCGGTCAAGGTTTCCAATGACGTGGTTACCGTTGCTGCTGAACTGGGACTGGAAGAAAAATAACCTTGGACACCACCTCGCAGACCGCCGTCGGACTGCAGCTTATTGAGCCCGGACAACGGGTCACCGTCCGGGTTCCCGGCACCACAGCCAACCTTGGTCCCGGTTACGACAGCCTGGGCCTGGCTCTGGCGCTGCATGACACGCTGACGGTGGAGAGCCTTGAATCCGAGGAGCTCCTGTTCGATCTCCGCGGCGAAGGCGCGGACACCCTTCCTCGGGACGCCAGCCACCTGGTCATCCGCGCCATGGAAGCGGCTTTCGAACGGCTGGGCTTCCGGCACGGCGGCCTGAAGGTGACGGCGGACAACGTCAATCCCCACGGACGAGGGCTGGGCTCGTCCGCATCGGCCGTGGTGGCAGCCGTTTCCGCGGCGAACGCGCTGGTGCCTGAGGCAAGCCGCCGCGGGAAGGACTGGATCCTTCAGCTCACCAGCGAGCTGGAAGGGCACCCTGACAACGTGGCACCGGCCATTTTCGGCGGTCTGGCGCTCTCCTGGCAGGACAGTGACCAGTACAGCAGCACCAGTGCGACGGTGTCCGAAACGGTGGTTCCGGTGGTGGCCGTTCCCGATTTCGAGCTGTCGACGGAAGCCGCGCGGGCGTTGCTGCCGGCCTCGGTGGGGCACCACGCCGCTGCAATGAATGCCGGACGGGCGGCCCTCTTGATCCATGCATTGACCAGCAAGCCCCAATTCCTGCTGGCCGGTACCGAGGACTACCTCCACCAGAGCTACCGTGCAGAGGCCATGCGTCCAAGCGCTGCATTGATTTCAGCGCTTCGTACGGCCGGGCATGCAGCAGTGGTGTCCGGCGCCGGGCCCACCGTGCTGGTTCTGGCAGACGGACAAACTGAAGCGGCCGCCGTCGTTGGTTTTATCGAGGAGTTCACTGCAGCAAACACGCCGGACATCGGGTGGCGTGTTCTGAAGCTGGCAGTGGACGTTGAAGGTGCTAAGGTGGAGTTGCACCGGCGGTAATTCCGCCTATCTGATCTGCTATTGCACTTAGTTGCCGCTTGGTCTCTTACTGCGCAATGTATTCCGGTGCCACCTGCTTGGTCTGTCGCAGGAATCTGCAGCACTCAAACTGCCCCTGAAGCGTCAGTCCGGCGTTCCACCATCGCGGAGCGCAAGGTGAATTAGTATCCGGCCCTGCTGGCCGATATCCAACCGGCAAGGCCGAACAATCCGGCTGCAGATCTGAACTGCAGCCCAGATCAAATCATCGCGTCCAGCTCCCAGTCTGGACGCCGTCGAGGGGGAAGGATCCTTCGTGACCGAAACCACTGAGCTGTCGCCAGCTGTGGAACTATCATCTTCTGCTGCCGAATCACCGGCCGCACCCGCCAAGAGCAGCGGCCTTGCCGGCCTCAAGCTCGCCCAGCTGCAGGCTCTTGCCAGCCAGCTCGGCATTTCTGGCGGTTCCCGGATGCGCAAGGGGGACCTGGTATCAGCCATTTCCGCCCACCGTGCCGGTACACCCATGACCAAGGCTCCGGCCAAGGCAGCTGAAAAGGCCGTTGGGAACGTGTCCGCGCCGGCAGTTGTTCCGGCGGTGTCCGCTCCGACTGCTGACGCAACCGAAGCTCCCGCAGAAGGAACGCGGGCCCGTGGCCGTGGCCGCAGCCGCCGTGCCGTCAGCGACGGAGTGGTAGCACCCGCAGCCGCCGAGCAGGCTGCTGCGGAAACCAGCACCGCCGCTCCGGTTGAGGCTCCGGCCGCCGCCGAGGCTCCCGAAGCGGCCGAAGGCGCAGCTGAGCGTCGCCAGCCGCGTACCCGTAACCGCCGCCGCGGTGAGGCAGCCGCAACCGCGCCGCAGGGCGCAGAAGGTGTGGAGGCCCCGGCAGAACAGGCCGACGGCGAGCAGCGCGCCGCAGCGCAAGCCGCTGCAGAACCGCAGACGGAAGAACGCACCGAGCGTACGGATGCTGAAGCCGGCGAAGCCGCGCAGCGCACCGACCGCCGCGAAGGGGGACGCACCCGCGGCCGTGATAACGCAGCACGCGAGAACGCCGACAGCGGCCGTGACAACGCAGGTAGCCGCGAGGCCGGCCAGCGTGAAGGCACCCGCCGCGATGACAACCGCGACAGCGACGACGCCGATGGCGGCAGCCGCCGCAACCGGCGCAACCGCCGCGACCGCAACGACCGGAATGACCGGAATGACCGCTCAGGCGGCCAGGACCGTGACAGCAGCTCACGCAACGACCGCTTCCGCGACCGCAATGACCGCCGTCGCGGACGCGCCCAGGGACCGGACGTCGACGACGTCGAGGTAACTGAGGACGACGTCCTGCTGCCCGTTGCCGGCATCCTGGACGTCCTGGAGAACTACGCGTTCATCCGCACCTCCGGCTACCTCCCCGGCCCGAACGATGTTTATGTCTCCCTCGCCCAGGTCAAGAAGTACAACCTCCGCAAGGGCGACGCAGTGGTTGGCGCCATCCGCGCTCCGCGTGACGGCGAAGACCGCAGCCAGCAGTCGGCCCGCCAGAAGTTCAACGCCTTGGTCCGCGTCACCTCCGTCAACGGCAAGACCTCCGAGGAACTCAAGGACCGTGTTGAGTTTGCGAAGCTGGTGCCGCTGTACCCGTCGGAGCGCTTGCGCCTCGAGACAGACCCCAAGAAGATCGGCCCCCGCGTCATCGACCTGGTTGCCCCGATCGGCAAGGGCCAGCGCGGCCTGATCGTCTCCCCGCCGAAGGCCGGCAAGACGCTCATCCTGCAGTCCATCGCCAACGCGATCACCACCAACAACCCTGAGGTCCACCTCATGATGGTGCTGGTTGACGAACGCCCCGAAGAAGTGACGGACATGCAGCGCACGGTCAAGGGTGAGGTCATCGCCTCCACCTTCGACCGTCCCGCCGACGACCACACCACCGTGGCCGAGCTCTCCATCGAACGCGCCAAGCGCCTCGTGGAAATGGGCATGGACGTGGTGGTCCTGCTGGACTCCATGACCCGCCTGGGCCGCGCCTACAACCTGGCAGCGCCGGCCTCCGGCCGCATCCTGTCCGGTGGTGTGGATTCCGCAGCACTGTACCCGCCCAAGCGCTTCTTCGGTGCAGCCCGCAACATCGAAAACGGCGGCTCGCTCACCATCCTGGCCACCGCCCTCGTGGAGACCGGTTCCAAGATGGACGAAGTCATCTTCGAAGAGTTCAAGGGCACCGGCAACATGGAGCTACGCCTGTCCCGCCAGCTGGCAGACAAGCGCATCTTCCCGGCCGTGGACGTCAACGCGTCCGGCACCCGCCGGGAGGAGAACCTGCTCTCGCCCGAGGAAGTCAAGATCATGTGGAAGTTGCGCCGCGTCCTCTCCGGACTCGAGACCCAGCAAAGCCTTGAACTCCTGACCAACAAGATCCGGGAAACCCAGAGCAACGTCGAGTTCCTCATGCAGGTTCAAAAGACGACGCTTGGTGCGAAGTCGGACAACGACAAGTAGCTGAGTTCGGGGCGGGGTGTCGGAAGGTTCGTGCGGCTGGGTGCCGCGCGGATGTTCCGCCCCCGCCCCTTCGCGTGGCGGCTCAGTCCTGACGGACGTGAGCCGCCACGCTCCGGCAGGCCCGATGCCACTCCCGGGCGGAAAATCCGCGCGGCTTGCGTCGTTGCGTCACCGTCCTGCTTCTCGCCCAGCTTGTGGCATTACTAGACTTGTACAAGTCGAAAGAGGTTTATAGATGTTTGAGTCCGTACAGGGCCTGCTTGATGAGCATGATGCTATCCAGGCGCAGCTGGGGGATCCTGCTGTTTATGCTGATCAGAGGCTCGCCCGGAAGCTTGGGCGACGTTCGGCTCAGCTCAATGGCATTGTTGAGGCCTATCACAAGTGGGAAGGCATCCGCGATGACTTGGCCGCTGCCAAGGAGATGGCTGACGAGGATCCTGAATTTGCGGCTGAGGTGCCTGAACTGGAAGAGGCGCTCGAGGTTGCTGCGGCGAAACTGCGCCGCCTGCTCATTCCCCGCGATCCTGACGACGCCCGCAACGTGATCCTTGAGGTCAAGGGCGGCGAAGGCGGTGACGAGGCTGCCCTGTTCGCTGCCGACCTCCTGCGGATGTACACCCGCTATGCGGAGTCGCGCGGCTGGAAGACCGAAATTATTTCTGCCACGGAATCAGACCTTGGCGGCTACAAGGACGTGCAGGTTGCCGTGAAGGGCAGTTCCAACGATCCGGCTGAGGGCGTTTTCGCGCGGCTCAAGTTTGAAGGCGGCGTCCACCGGGTGCAGCGCGTTCCTGTGACGGAGTCCCAGGGCCGCATCCATACGTCTGCTGCCGGCGTGCTGGTCCTGCCCGAAGTGGATGAGCCTGAAGAGCTTGAGATCAACCAGAACGACCTCAAGATCGACGTCTACCGTTCGTCCGGTCCCGGCGGCCAGTCCGTGAATACAACTGATTCTGCCGTGCGCATCACCCACCTTCCCACCGGCATCGTGGTGGCCATGCAGAACGAGAAATCGCAGCTGCAGAACCGCGAAGCAGGCATGCGCGTGCTCCGGGCACGCATCCTGGCGCACCAGCAGGAGCAGATCGACGCCGAAAACTCCGCCCAGCGGAAGTCGCAGATCCGCACCATGGACCGCTCCGAGCGCATCCGCACCTACAACTACCCCGAAAACCGGATCGCGGACCACCGCACCGGCTACAAGGCATACAACCTGGACCAGGTGATGAACGGTGATCTGGAGCCGGTTATCCAGTCCGCAATCGAGATGGACGAACAGGCCCGCCTGGACGCCATCGGCGACTAGCCGTTCCGCCGTATGACACTCGGGCCAGGCCAGTCGCTCGCGGATGCCGTCAGCGCGGCAACGGACATCCTGCGTGATGCCGGCGTACCCAGTCCGCGGGTGGACGCCGAGCTGCTCGCCGACCATCTGCTGAACGTTGGGCTGGGCCGACTGCGGGCCTTGATGCTGGGGGACGCTCCTGCCCCGGAGGGCTATGCGGCCCTGGTCGCAGAGCGGGCCAGCCGGATTCCGCTGCAGCACATCACCGGAGTGGCGCATTTCCGGTACCTGGAGCTGGCCGTGGGCCCCGGCGTTTTCGTGCCCCGCCCCGAGACCGAATCCGTGGCGCAGCTGGTGATCGACCACGTCAAGGACATGCCGCACCCGCGGATCGTTGACCTCGGGACCGGTTCGGGCGCCATCGCGGGCTCCATCGCCCACGAAGTGCCAGGCGCCGAGGTGCATGCCGTCGAGTTCAGTCCGTTCGCGCACGCCTGGGCGGCAAAAAACCTGGCCCCGTTGGGCGTCCATCTCATCCTCGGGGACCTGCGCGACGCGCTGCCGGAACTCAACGGGACCTTCGACGTCGTGGTTTCCAACCCGCCCTACATCCCGGCAGAGGCCGTTCCCATTGAGCCGGAAGTCGCCCTGCATGATCCCCCCGAAGCGCTGTACGGCGGGGGAGCGGACGGCATGGAACTTCCGACGGCGGCAGCAGCCTCGGCTGCCCGCCTGCTTCGGCCCGGAGGCTACTTCGTGATGGAACATGCAGAAGTCCAGGCAGGCTGGATCTCGGCCATGCTGGCAAGGACCGGGAACTGGACCACTATCAGGACGCATCTGGACCTCAACGGCAAGGAGCGCGCCACCAGCGCCCTGCTCGCGGATCCGGACCCAGGGAATGAAAGAATAGGCGAGTGACCACAACCTATAACTGCACCAGCGACGACGAGCGCGCCCAGGGCCTTGAACACGCCCAACGGGCCATCAGCGAAAAGAAGTGCGTGGTATTTCCCACGGATACCGTCTACGGCATTGCCGCCGACGCCTTCTCGCCGCAGGCCGTCACCATGCTGCTGGTGTCAAAGGGACGCAGCCGCACTATGCCGCCGCCCGTGCTGATTCCCCGCGTCAACGCCCTCGACGGACTCGCCACCGACGTATCTGCAGACGCACGAAAGCTTGCCGAGGCGTTCTGGCCGGGTGGCCTGACCCTCATCCTGCACGCCCAGCCGTCCCTGGACTGGGACCTTGGCGAGACCAAGGGCACGGTGGCGCTGCGGATGCCCGACGACGAAATCGCCCAGGAACTACTTACACTCACCGGCCCGCTGGCTGTTTCATCCGCCAACCGTACCGGCCATGCTCCTGGACAGACAGCGGCCGCCGCACGCGAGCAGCTGGCGGACTCCGTGGAGGTCTACCTCGAAGGCGGCTTCCGGCCGCTCGAAGGTGAGGCAGCAGTACCTTCCACCATCGTTGACGCCACCGGCCCCCGCCTGCGCGTGGTCCGTAACGGCGCAGTGAGCCTCGACCAGCTCCGCGAACATGTGCCGGGTGTCCTGGGACTCGGCGAGATTCCCATGGCGGACGAGGAACCGGTGGAAGCAGCACCGGTGGAAGCAGCCCCAGTGGCAGATGCACCGGTTGAATCAGCACCGGTTGAAGCAGCCCCGGTGGCAGAGGCACCCTCGGGTTCATCGGTGGTAAAGCCCGAAGCCCCGGGAGCAGCTGAAGTCCCCGCCGCCCCGGCACCAGACCGGGACTCCCGGCCTTGATGACGCTGGACCGCCAGCGGATTCCCGTCCTGGAGGTTGACGCCACACCGCTGCGGGTTCCTGAACTCGTGGAGGAACTCAACCAATTCGTTCAGGAAGGGTCAACGCGGACGATCCTGGGCCACAACCTGCACAGCGTCACGCTGACCCTTTCGGATGAGGGCTTCAGCAAGTTATACCAGCGGAGCGATGTGGTCTTGCTGGACGGTGCCCCCGTGCTCTGGTTGTGGGGGAGGACCGGCAAGGCCGAAGGCCCGGTGATGGACTACCGGCTGGGCTCCACCGACTGGCTGCCCGCCCTGGACCAGGTGCAGGGACTCGAGCGGATCGCGGTGCTGGGTGCCGGAGCCGAGGCTAACGCCGGAGCCGTCCGGAAACTCCAATCCATCGTTCCTGGTGCCCGTGTCTCAGGCTTCCCGGGCGAGGGCTGGAATGGGGAGCTCGAAGACAAGGCAGTGGCATGGCTTCACCTGCAGCAGCCGCAGCTGGTTCTCCTTGGGCTGGGCATGCCGCTGCAGGAAAAGGTCCTGGAGCGGCGCCTGGGCGACATGCCGCCGGCCATCTACTGCGCGGTGGGTGGAGCTATCGAGCAGTTGGCCGGCTTCCAGAAGCTCGCACCGCGTTGGCTGGGCCGAATGGGACTTGAGTGGGCCTGGCGCCTGCTGCTTCATCCACGGCGCGTTGCCTACCGGGTGCTCGGCGAGCCCTGGGTCCTGCTGTGGCTCCTGGCAGGCCGCGGGTTGAAGCGGCAGATGCTCAAGCGCCAAAGGTAGAAGCGCCGGAACAGGGAGCTGCACCCTAGAACTTCTGGTCCTCCAGCGGCGCGAAGCCTTTGCCACGGAGGCCGGTGGTGAAGGACCTGGCCCAGCCCAGGAATCCAGGAAGGTCCCGACGCTGTGCGAAATAGCCCAGGTAGCCGCCGACGTCGGCCACGAAGGACCGGACGCGGAAATAGCGGCGGATCAGGTAGCCGCGGTTCCGGTAGTAGTAGTACCTCTTGAAGGCGGACTCCGGAACAATGACGTGCCAGCGGGCCCCGAATACGTGCTGCGTCTCGGTAAATGCGTGTGGATGCGTGATTGCGGTTGTGGTCACCGTGCCGAAGCGGACGCCTGCCTTGCGGAGTCGGATGGTGAAATCCACCTCATCGCCGCGAATGAACAGGCGCATGTCCGGCAGGCCCACCTTGAAGAAGACGTCAGAACGGATCAGGGCGCCGTTGAAAAAGTGTCCGTCGTTCGGAAGGAAGCCGATCTTCTCCACCTCGGCACGGCTGTGCGTGACCTTGCCGTCCAGGCGGAAGAAGAAGGAAAGCCGGTCCGGCTGGCCGGGCGCTGTCACCAAGGGAACCACCGCCTCCAGGTCGCGCGCCTCAGCCTCCCGGAGCAGCGTGGCGAGGCATTCGGGATCGGCCGGTTCGGCGTCGTCGTCCATCATCCAGATCCATTTGGCGCCGCTGGCGACCGCCTTGAGCGCCGCCAGGGAGAAGCCGCCCGCGCCGCCGAGGTTTGCTTCGGAACGGACGTAGTCAACGTTCGGGTGCTTCGCGGCCACGTCCAGCGCCGGCGTTTTGCCACTGTCAACCAGGCAGATCGTGTCCACCGGTGCCGTCTGGTTGTTGATCGAATCCAGCAGGACAGCAAGTTCTTTCGGCCGGTCGAATGTCACGGCGGCAACTGCTACGCGGGGGGTCATGGGGGTCCTTTCAGCATGGCTGACAGGGATTTCCCCGCTCGCAATGCGCCAGTGTGGCGCGAAGCCATGGTGCTGTTGGCGCTAGTATCTTTGACTAGAGTCCACTGTAATACAGCCCTGTAAGGCACCGCGTACAAGAAAAAACGCACTGCCTGCTGCGCGCTCGGCGACGGAGAAGTTTCATTTATCGAAGAACAGATTCCCGGCCAGTGAGCCCACCGACCACGGACCATCCACCAATACGGTTGTCCGGCTTAAGTAACACCTTTGAATCGGCCATCGCCCCATGATCATGTACCTGCTGATGGGGCTGACCGCTGCCGTGGTGTCCTATTTTGCCACCTGGGGTGCCCGGATCGTCGGCCACCGGCTGGAGCTGCACCTGCCCATCCGCAGCCGCGACATGCATTCCATTCCCGTGTCCCGGCTGGGCGGCGTGGCCATCTTCCTTGGAATCCTGGTGGCGCTCATCGTGGCCAGCCAGTCCTTCTTTGTTAAGGACATCTACCGGAACAACTTCTCGCCCTGGGGCGTGCTCGCCGGTGCAGCCGTCATCGTCCTGGTGGGCGTCGCGGATGACCTGCTGGACATCCGCTGGTGGGTGAAGCTGATTGGCCAAAGCGCCGCAGGCCTCACAGTGGCCATCTGGGGAGTCCAGATGACCATTGTCCCGTGGGTTCCTGAGCCCATCTACCTGGAAAACGAGACCCTCCGGGTAGTGCTGACCGCCGGTCTGATCGTGACCACCATGAATGCCTTCAACTTCATTGATGGCCTGGACGGGCTGGCGGCCGGAGTGGCGGTCATCGGCGGTACGGCCTTCTTCTTCACGGCGTATTGGGTCCACCGCAACGCGGTGCTGCTGGACTACTCGGATCTCGCCACCTTGATTACCGCTGTCCTGGTGGGCAGCTGCCTGGGCTTCCTGCCCCACAACTGGTTTCCGTCCAAGATCTTTATGGGTGACTCCGGGGCAATGCTGATCGGCCTGCTCATGGCCTCAGCCGGCGTGGTGTCCACAGGTCAAATCACCTCGGGCCTCTACGACCGGGCCAACGGTATCTCCACGGTGATACCCATCCTGCTTCCGTTCGCCGTCCTCTTCCTGCCGCTACTGGACCTTGGCCTAGCGGTGGTCCGGCGCACTGCCCGGGGCCGTTCGCCCTGGTCCGCAGACCGGGGCCACCTGCACCACAAGCTGCTGGACATCGGATACTCGCACCGCACCGCCGTCATCCTGATGTACCTCTGGACCGGCATCCTGTCCTTCGGGGGACTTGCCTTCGCGATCTTCCCCTGGCAAATCGTGCTGTCCGTGGACATCTTCGCCACGCTGGTGATGGGCCTCATCACCGCCTGGCCGTACCTGGCCCGGCGGGGCGAGGAAACCCGGGCGTAACCCCTGTGCAGAAATATTTCTATCTCATGTAGAATTTAGGGGCAGCCAAAGCTGCCCCTCCAACCTGCCTCCTGGCTAACTGCCTTTTGGTGCCGACGATTGGGATCGAATGACCTCCAACGCCGAGTCCGGACCCGCGTCCGGCAACTCACCCGTTGGTGCTTCTGGACCCACCAAATCACTCTGGCTCCACCTCTTGCGGGTCAGTGCCTTTGCCGGCGTCGCAGCGTTGGTTGTCTGCTCCGTGATCGCCCTTCCGCTCAACGGCGCTAATGGGGCTCTGTCCAGCGCCTTCGGGGGAGTGCTGGTGATGCTGTTCTTTGGCATCAGCCTCCTGGTAGGCCACTACGTAGGCCGGAACAATCCGTCCGGTGCAATCGGCGTGTTCGTCGCCACCTATTTCATCAAGGTCGTGGGTTTCGCGGCGGTCCTGTTTGTCATGGGCACCCCGGAGTGGCTGCACGAACGCTGGTTCCTTATCGGCGCGGTCAGCGCTGTCGTCCTGTGGCAGGCTGCTGAAATTTACGGTTTCAGCAAAGCCCGCCTCCAGATCTACAACGATCCAGAAACCAAGGAAACCCGCGATGCGTGATCCACACAAGCCAAGCAAAGGCACCAACGGCACGGGCCAATCATCCGGCTCTGCCCCCGGTGTATCACGCGACGGAACCAGCGGCGGATACAACGCCGGCATGGCCGTATTCAGCTACATCATTGGCGGAATCATCGTCTGGAGTTTGATAGGGTGGGGACTGGATTACGTGTGGGGAACGCGCTGGATCGTGCTCGCAGGCGCTCTGCTTGGAGCCGTCGGAGGTTTCTACCTTTCCCACATGCATGGCCTTACCAGTTCTCGCAAAAATGCTGGGGAGCGCCATGCTGCCAGCGGGCCGTCCCAGGACGGCGACACTAATGCCAAATAATTTCACAGGGGGAACAGCAGGCCGTCAGGCTGCCGGTCCCCGCCCAACGCCCAATGATGGACACTGCAGAGAGGAAACGCGTTGATCGCGCTTGCGCTCCCGGCCCAAGATTCAGGAGAGTTTACTCCTCCTGGTATTAACGAAATGCATTTGCCGGCAATCCTGCCGTGGGGTGCCGCAGAAGGATTCTCCAAGCAGATGCTGCTGGTCCTCCTCTCTGTTGTCTTTATCGCCGTCTTCTTCGTGCTCGCCGCACGCAAGCAGCAGCTGGTACCCGGCAAGCTCCAGTTCGCCGGCGAAGCCGCCTACGGCTTCGTCCGCAACGGAATCGCCAAGGACATCATCGGCGGCAGGGACTTCATCAAGTACGTCCCGCTGTTGTTCAGCCTCTTCTTCTTCATCCTGGTGAACAACATCTACGGCGCCATCCCGTTCTTCCAGCTCCCCACGTTCTCGCACGTCGGCGGCGCGTATGTGCTGGCGGGCATCGTCTACTTCACCTGGATCGCCATCGGCGTCAAGAAGAACGGACTCCGTTACTTCAAGCTGGCCACCGTGCCCTCCGGTGTCCCCTGGTACATCCTCCCGATCGTTATCCCGATCGAGATCATTTCCAACTTCATCGTCCGTCCGGTCACGCACAGCCTCCGTCTGTTCGCGACCATGCTCGCAGGACACCTCATCGTGATGATCGCCGGCTATGGCATCGAGTTCCTTATCATGCAGGAGAACATCCTGCTCAAGGGAACCTCGCTCCTGGTCCTGGCAGGCGCCATCGCCATGTACATGCTTGAAGCCCTGATCATGGTCCTGCAGGCCTACGTCTTTACCCTGCTGACTGCGATCTACATCGAAGGCGCAATCCACGCCGACAGCCACTAGGCACCCTTAAGCTTCCCCTCGCGGGGATGATAGCAACCCAAACAACCTGCCACATGGGTGGCATCTTGAAAGGAAGAAAAATGGAAGGCACCATTAACGGCTCCCTCAACCTCATCGGCTATGGCCTCTCGGCCATCGGCGGTGGTATCGGTGTGGGTCTCGTGTTCGCCGCTTACATCAACGGCGTTGCCCGCCAGCCGGAAGCACAGCGCGTGCTGCAGCCGATCGCATTCCTCGGCCTTGCGCTGACCGAAGCCCTCGCCATCCTGGGTCTCGTCTTCGCCTTCGTTCTTAGCTAGTCCTTCGGAACTTAGCGAACATTCAGAACCGAGTAGATAAGGACGGGTGAAATATGAATCAGCTGATCATCTCAGCCGCCACTGAGGGCGAAGTCAACCCCCTGGTTCCCAATGTCTGGGAAATGGGCGTTGTCCTCGTGGGCTTTGCCATCCTCATGTTCATCGTGGTCAAGTTCGTTGTCCCGATGTTCGAAAAAACCTTCGCCGAGCGTGCCGAGGCTATCGAGGGCGGCATTGCAAAGGCTGAAAAGGCCCAGGCTGAGGCGTCTGCTGCACTCGAAGAGTACAAGCAGCAGCTGACCGACGCCCGCGCCGAAGCCAACCGCATCCGTGAGGAAGCCCGCGCCGAAGGTGCCCAGATCCTCGCGGATCTTAAGGAAAAGGCAGCTGCAGAGTCTGCCCGCATCACGGCCCAGGCCCATGCCCAGATCGAATCCGAGCGCCAGGCGGCCGTTGTGTCGCTGCGTTCGGAGGTCGGCACCCTGGCCACCACCCTCGCCGGCCGCATCGTCGGGGAATCATTGAACGATGACGAGCGTGCAGCACGGGTAGTGGACCGCTTCCTGGCAGATCTGGAGACCCAGAACGCAGGTGCAGCTAAGTAATGGCAGGCGTATCGAGCGAATCGCTGGCAACAGGGCTGGCCGAGCTGGAAGCGAAGCTTCCGACGGCGTCACTGCAGCTGGCAAAGGAACTCTTCGGAATTCTGGGAATGGTGGACAGCTCGGCTGGCTTGCGCCGCGCCCTGACTGACCCGTCCCGCAACGGTGACGAAAAGTCGGCGCTGGTCAGGCAGCTGGTAGGCGGAAAAGTCTCCGCTGATGCTGCAGAGATCGCGGGCGGACTGGCCAGCTCACGCTGGGCAACCGCACGGGATATCGGCGATGCACTCGAGACTCTTGCCGCAACGGTGGTCATTTCCGTTGCTGAAAACAAGTCGGCCGTTTCTGCCTCCGGAATCTCTGGCCTGGAGGAGCTGGAGAACGATCTGTTCTCCTTCAACCAGGCCGTTGCCTCCAACCACGAGGTACAACGTGCTCTGTCCGAACCACAGGCCAGCGCTGCAGCCAAGGCAACCCTGGCCGAGAGGCTGGTGCCCGGCGTGAGCGAGGAAGCAAAGGTCCTCATCACGCAGGCGGTCACCCAGCCCCGCGGCATCAAGCCCACCCGGCTGGTGGAACGGTTCGCCGAACTGGCGGCCAAGCGGCAGCAGCGCTGGATTGCAACGGTCAGCGTGACCCGTCCCCTGACACCCACGCAGCTTGCACGCCTCCAGGCGGGCCTGAATGCAATGTACGGGCGGGAACTGAAGGTCAACGTCAATGTTGACCCGGCACTCATTGGCGGCATCCGCGTCCAGGTTGGTGACGAAGTGCTTGACGCTTCGGTCATCACCCGCCTGGGCGAGCTGCAGCGCCAGCTGGCCGGCTAGCCGGACAAGCACAACAAAACTGATAGAAACCCCGGTCATCGCAACGGTGATCACAAAACAGGAGAGCAGGGACTGCAGATGGCCGAATTGACCATCAACGCCGACGACGTCCGTAATGCGCTGAACGAGTTCGCGGCGTCCTACGAACCCGGAAACGCAGAACGCGTAGAGGTCGGCCGCGTAACCACCGCTAGTGACGGCATCGCCCGTGTTGAGGGCCTTCCCTCGGTCATGGCGAACGAGCTGCTGCGTTTCGAGGACGGCACCCTGGGCCTGGCCCAGAACCTCGACGTCCGCGAAATCGGCGTCATCATCCTCGGCGACTTCACCGGCATCGAAGAAGGCCAGGAAGTCCACCGCACCGGACAGGTTCTGTCCGTTCCCGTGGGCGACGCCTTCCTCGGCCGCGTTGTTGACCCGCTGGGCGTGCCCATCGACGACCTCGGCGAGATCAAGGCCGAGACCACCCGCGCACTGGAGCTCCAGGCTCCCGGCGTGACCCAGCGCAAGTCGGTGCACGAGCCGATGCAGACCGGACTCAAGGCTATCGACGCCATGATCCCGATCGGCCGCGGCCAGCGCCAGCTCATCATTGGCGACCGCCAGACCGGCAAGTCCGCCATTGCGATCGACACCATCATCAACCAGAAGGCCAACTGGGCTTCCGGCGATGTGACCAAGCAGGTCCGCTGCATCTACGTGGCGATCGGCCAGAAGGCGTCAACCATTGCCGCCATCCGCCAGACCCTCGAGGACAACGGCGCACTGGAGTACACCACCATCGTGGCGTCTCCCGCTTCCGACCCCGCAGGCTTCAAGTACCTGGCACCGTACGCCGGCTCGGCCATTGGCCAGCACTGGATGTACGGCGGCAAGCACGTCCTCATCGTGTTTGATGACCTGTCCAAGCAGGCTGAGGCCTACCGTGCAGTGTCGCTGCTGCTCCGCCGTCCGCCGGGACGCGAAGCCTACCCGGGCGACGTGTTCTACTTGCACTCCCGCCTGCTGGAGCGTTGTGCAAAGCTCTCCGACGAGCTGGGCGCAGGTTCCATGACCGGCCTGCCGCTGATCGAGACCAAGGCCAACGACGTGTCGGCCTACATCCCGACCAACGTGATCTCCATCACCGATGGCCAGATCTTCCTCCAGTCGGACCTCTTCAACGCCAACCAGCGCCCCGCTGTTGACGTTGGTGTGTCGGTGTCCCGCGTGGGCGGCGCCGCCCAGGTGAAGTCCATGAAGAAGGTCTCCGGTACCTTGAAGCTGGACCTCGCCCAGTACCGCGACATGCAGGCATTCGCCATGTTCGCCTCGGACCTGGACGCCGCTTCCCGCCAGCAGCTGACCCGCGGCGCACGCCTGATGGAACTGCTCAAGCAGGGCCAGTACTCCCCGTTCCCGGTGGAGAACCAGGTTGTGTCCATCTGGGCAGGCACCAACGGCTACCTCGACGACGTGCCGGTTGAGGACATCAGCCGCTTCGAGTCGGAGTTCCTGGAGCACCTCACGCACAAGTCCTCGATCCTCACCACGCTGGCGCAGACCAACGTACTGGACGATGACACCGCAGCAGCGCTGAAGTCCGCCATCGTGGACTTCAAAAAGGGCTTCTTCGGTGAGGGTGACAACCACTTGGTAGGCGCCGGCCACGAGGAGCACAGCGCTATCTCCGAGGGCGACGTCGACCAGGAAAAAATCGTTAAGCAGAAGCGCTAGTTCCAATGACCGGGTGTGCCGGGCCCACAGGGTCCGGCACACCCGGTCTACGGAATGTTAGGAAAGGATAAGTATGGGAGCCCAGATTCGGGTCTACCGCCAGAAGATCAGCTCGACCACGTCGATGCGCAAGATCTTCAAGGCGATGGAACTGATCGCTACCTCGCGCATCGGCAAGGCCCGTGCGCGCGTAGCAGCTTCACTGCCTTACGCGAACGCGATCACGCGCGCCGTTTCTGCTGTCGCCAGCCAAAGCGAAGTCGACCACCCGCTGACCACTGAGCCGGAGCAGATCCGCCGCGCCGCCGTCCTGGTAATCACCTCGGACCGTGGCCTGGCCGGATCCTACTCGGCAAGCGTGCTCAAGCAGGTGGAGGGTCTCAACGAGCTGCTCCACGCTGAAGGCAAGGAAGTCAAGACGTACCTCGTCGGACGCAAGGCGCAGGCCTACTTCGAGTTCCGGAACCGTGAGTATTCACGGGTCTGGACCGGTGGGACCGACGCACCCGAGTTCACAACCGCGCGCGAGGTCGGCGAAGCACTGCTGGCCGATTTCGCAACCGACTTTGAAGAGGGCGGCGTGGACGAAATCCACGTGGTGTACACCCGCTTCAAGTCCATGGTCACCCAGGAGCCCACGGTCATCCGCTTGCTTCCGCTGGAAGTAGTGGAAGAGCAGGCTGCTTCTGAGTCGGACCTGTTGCCGCTGTACGAGTTCGAGCCGGAAACTGAGCGGGTACTTGACGCTCTGCTGCCGCGCTACATCGAGTCACGCATCTTCGCGGCCATGCTGCAGGCAGCGGCTTCCGAGCTCGCTGCGCGCCAGCGAGCCATGAAGTCCGCAGGCGACAATGCCACGGACCTCATCAAGAAGTACACGCGTCTGCGCAACACGGCCCGCCAGGCTGAAATTACGCAGGAGCTGTCCGAGATTGTTGCCGGCGCCGACGCCCTTGCGTCGTAGCCTGCACCGCCTTCGGATTCCGCTGGACCTGCACCACCACAGATAAACTTAAACCCACGCCATCTACTGAGTGAAGTGAGAGAGATGACTGCCACTGCTACCGAACACGTAGCCGCAACGTCCGGTGCTACCGGCCGCATTGCGCGCGTAATCGGCCCGGTTGTCGACGTCGAATTCCCGGCTGACGCAATCCCGTCCATCTACAACGCCCTGACTACCGAGATCACCCTCAACGGAGTCACCAAGACCATCACGTTCGAGACCTCCCAGCACCTGGGCGACAACCTCGTGCGCGCCATCTCCCTCCAGGCTACCGACGGACTTGTCCGCGGAACGTCCGTGGTGGACAGCGGTGCCCCCATTTCCGTACCCGTTGGCGACGGCGTCAAGGGCCACATCTTCAACGTCCTGGGCCAGCCCCTGGACGTTACCGAGGCCGAGCTGCAGATCAGCGAACGCTGGCCTATCCACCGCAAGGCCCCGAGCTTCGCGTCCCTTGAAGGCTCCACCGAGATGCTGGAAACCGGCATCAAGGTCATCGACCTCCTCACCCCGTACATCAAGGGTGGAAAGATCGGCCTGTTCGGCGGCGCCGGCGTGGGCAAGACCGTTCTGATCCAGGAAATGATCACCCGTGTTGCCCGCAACTTCGGTGGCACTTCCGTGTTCGCCGGTGTGGGCGAGCGTACCCGTGAAGGTAACGACCTCTGGGTTGAAATGGAAGAGGCAGGCGTCCTCAAGGACACCGCCCTTGTGTTCGGCCAGATGGACGAGCCGCCGGGAACGCGCCTGCGCGTGGCGCTGTCCGCACTGACCATGGCGGAGTACTTCCGCGATGTGCAGAACCAGGACGTGCTGCTCTTCATCGACAACATCTTCCGCTTCACGCAGGCAGGTTCCGAGGTTTCCACCCTCCTCGGCCGCATGCCTTCGGCTGTGGGCTACCAGCCCAACCTTGCTGATGAGATGGGTCTCCTGCAGGAGCGCATTACCTCCACCAAGGGCCACTCCATCACCTCGATGCAGGCCATCTACGTTCCCGCAGATGACTACACCGACCCGGCACCGGCAACCACCTTCGCACACCTCGACGCGACCACGGAACTGTCCCGTGAAATCGCCTCCCGTGGTCTGTACCCGGCTGTTGACCCGCTGACGTCGACCTCGCGCATCCTGGATCCCCAGTACATCGGCAAGGACCACTACAACACGGCTGTCCGTGTGAAGCAGATCCTGCAGAAGAACAAGGAACTCCAGGACATCATCGCCATCCTCGGTGTTGACGAACTGTCTGAAGAGGACAAGATTGTTGTGTCGCGTGCGCGCCGCATCCAGCAGTTCCTCTCGCAGAACACCTACACCGCCAAGCAGTTCACGGGCGTCGAGGGCTCCACGGTTTCCATCAAGGACACCGTCGAAGGCTTCACCGCCATCTGCGACGGCGACCTTGACCACATCGCGGAGCAGGCGTTCTTCAACGTCGGTGGCCTCGATGACGTTGAGCGCCAGTGGGCCAAGATCCAGGAACAGACCAAGTAATATGGCTGAGCTTGAGGTTGAGATTGTCGCAGCGGACCGGTTCATCTGGTCCGGAGCGGCCAAGATGGTCAAGGCCCGCACCAGTGATGGTGAAATCGGAATCCTGCCCGGCCACTCGCCCCTGCTGGCGATCCTGGCCGAGGGTGAACTGGCCATCCAGCCGGTGTCCGGTGACCGTATTGCCGTAGATGTTGACGGCGGATTCTTCTCCGTCGACAACAACCGCGTGGTTATTGTTGCTGACAACGCCCACCTGGGCGGCTCGGCTACCGCTGGGATCCGCTAGCACCAAGTTGATGGACGCACCGAGTCTTCCGTTCATCGCCATAGCAATCGCTTTTGGATTGCTGATTTTTGCACTGTGCCTTTCGGGGGTGCGCCGCTTCAATCTGCGGCGTGCCCTCGGCACGGTGGACGCCTCCATTTGCATGGCTGGAAACAGCTGGCAGATGGGGGTTTGTCGTTATCAGGACAACGACCTTGAGTGGTTCCGGCTGCTCTCGCTGAGTGTCCGGCCCAAGCACAAGTTCAAGCGGCACTCGCTCGAACTGCTGGGCCGTCGCAAGCCCACCGAAGCCGAGGCCGTCAAGGTGCAGCCCGACGTCGTGATTGTCGAATTGCGGTATGAGGGGCAGGACCTTCGCCTTGCCATGAAATTTGACGCCTACGCCGGCCTCTCGTCCTGGCTTGAGGCCGGGCCGGTCATCGGCGTGGGTACCTGGCGCTAGCCAACGTGGACTGGCTCTACGACCTCCGGATCACCGACGGCCCGGTGTACTGGCTTTCCTTTGCCCTGGGCGTTGCCGGTGCCGTGTATCTCCTGGCCCCACCCCCTCATATTCCCGCCCGCCGCTGGATCTTCCGCGCTATCGCCGCTGCCGCCGTGGCCTACGCGCTGGTGGCCACCGTCCACTGGGCACTCATCAACGTCTTTTCCGTATTCCCGGAGAACATTCCGGATCCGGTCCTGCTGTGGGTGGTACCCGGCGTCGCCGCCGTGATCCTGCTCCTGTTCAGGCTGCCCCGGAGCAGTTGGAACCGCCGCGCAGCCGGCCTGGTGGCCGTGCTTCTGGTGGCAGCCCTTTCATCCGTCCAGATCAATGCCTACTTCGGGCTCAACCGCACGGTAAGCGACTTGTTGGGCACGGCGCTGGCCCGGATCCCGGCCCTCGAGGCGGACCTCAAGCGGCAGCCGGGGGAGGCCGACGGCGTTCCCCTCCCTGGGTGGGCACCGCAAAGTGATATGCCGGATGGGGGAGTGCTTCGAAAGGCTGTCATCCCCGCCGTCCTTTCCGGAATGGACACCCGCGAAGCATATATCTATCTTCCGCCCGCCTACTTCGCGGAAAACCGCCCCGCCCTTCCCGTGCTGGTCCTGGTGGCCGGCCAGCCGGGCGGGCCTGCGGACTGGCTCACCGGGGGCACCCTGCAAGCCCACATGGAGGCCTTCGCCGCTTCCCATGGCGGCATTGCCCCGGTGGTGGTGGTGCCGGACCCGAACGGCTCCCAGTCCGCGAACACAATGTGCATGGACAGCCGGATAGCGAAGGCCGATACCTACCTGTCGCGCGATGTGCCCCAGTGGATCAGCTCCACCCTTGCCGTTGACACGAACCACAACCAATGGGCCATCGGCGGATTTTCCTTCGGCGGCACCTGCGCCCTGCAAATGGGAACCCGGCACCCCGGCCTGTTTCCCTCTGTCCTCTCCTTTTCCGGGGAAGCCGAGCCGGCCATCGCCAAGGAGAGGCAGAAGACCATCGACGCCGCCTTCCCGGGGGACCCGGACGCGTTTGAGCGGCAAACGCCCCTTGCCATCATGAAAGAGCGCCGCTTCGAGGCCAGCGCGGTGTACCTGACAGCAGGACAGGACGACCCGGAATTCGTGGCGTACCTGCACACCCTGGCCGCAGCCGCCCGGGAGGCCGGCTTCACCGTGCGGGCGCACGAGGTGGAACACACCGGACACTCATGGGACACGTCCTCGAAGCAGATCGCCGACGCGCTGCAGTTCCTTGCCGACAGGTGGGGACTTCAACAGTGACTTCCGTAAAGCCGGTCCGCACAACATCCCTGGCCTGGACAACAGTTGGACGACCGGCACGGGACCGGGTCATCGCCGCCCTGAAATCGATGCCGTTCTCCGTGGCTGTGCTTGCGCTGTTCCTGGCAACCGGGGCAATCACCGGCAGCTACCTCGCCGGACCGCCAGAGCAGTTGCTGCACGTGGCAGGAGTGAGCGGACCGGGGCTGCGCGCCGGCAACTGGTGGTCCTTGTTCACCAGCCTCTTCTTCGCCACCAACCCGTTGGCCTACCTTGCCGCGTCTCTGATGATCCTCCTGCTCCTGGGCCTTGCCGAGCGCAGGATGGGAACACCAGCAGCGGTGGGGTTCTTCCTCGGCGGCCAGTTTGCCGCCGTCACGCTTTTCCTGCTGCTGACCCAGCTCGCAGACTACGCGGGTGACGGATGGCTGGACCGCATGGCCGACGACATCCTGATCGGTCCCTATCCCGCAATCCTGACGGCGGCACTCGCGGCCAGCGGCAGGTTGCCTGTCCTGTGGCAGCGACGGTTGCGGACAGGGGTGCTGTCCATCTCGCTCTTGCTGGTTCTCTACGTTGGGCATGCGGAGACGGTGATCGGACTGCTCGGTGCCGTCCTGGGACTCCTGGCGGGCTGGTGGATCCAGGGTGACCACGGCCACCTGCACCGGCACCGGTCCACCGGCCGGGAGGCCCGGAACCTCCTCGCACTCACCGTCGCCGTCTTCGCGGTGGGTCCGATCCTCACGGGAATTGCGCGGGCGCCCACCGGCCCGCTGGCCCTTCTGCGCGACGTTGTCCTGAACCCCATGCCCACGCTCAGCCAACTGGCTTTCAACTGCGGCGCCACGGTGGAAGCATCCTGCCTCGAAGCCGGCAGGGCAGGGTTTGCCGGGCCATTCGGACTTGCGCTTGCTGTGGTTCCGGTGGTCCTGCTGCTGATCTGTGCCGACGGAATGCGCCGCGGGCGGCGGCTTGCGCTGAACATCGCGCTCGCCATCCAGCTCGCCGTCACGGCGCTGGCCGCCGTCTACCTGGCACTGTTCGCCCTGGTGCCGTCCCGGCTGCAGGGCCCGTCCGCCCCGCCGATGGGAACTGCCTTTGCCCACGTGCTTCCGCTGGTTGGCGTACCCCTGCTGCTGGCAGCGCTCCTGTGGTTCAACCGGCGGCAGTTCCGCGTGCAGACGCTTCCTTCAGCGCGGCGGACGCTGGCTCTGGTGGTGGGAGGAACCTGGCTTGTCCTTGCCGGAACGTACGCGGCCGCCTGGTTCTGGTCGGGCGGATTAACGCGCGACGGCGGCCTGCTGGGCCTGTTCGCGGAGCTGGCCCGGCAGTACGTACCGGTTCCCATCCCGCAGCACTACCACCGCGTCTTCGCTGACAGAAACAGTGTGGAGGCTGTCCTTTTTGCCTACTCAGGACCGGTGTTCTGGGTGGTAGCGCTGGCGGCCGTATGGTGGGCGCTGCTGGGCGGACACCATGGCAACGATTCCGGACGGCAGGACAGGATCCAGGCACGCAACCTGCTTCACCAGGGCGGCGGACCGCTGTCCTGGATGGCGCTCTGGGAACCCAATAGCTACTGGTTCAGTCCAGACGGCAAGGGTGCGGTGGCTTTCCAGCGGCACGGCAGCGTGGCGCTGACACTTGGTGGAGCCTTCGGTCCAATGCAGGGCCAGAAGGACGTTACCGCCGGGTTTTTGGCCCACTGCAGCCGCCAGGCAATGATTCCAGCCCTCTACTCCTGCGACGACACGCTCTGGCCTGTGCTCGAGGAGCGCGGATTTTCCCGCGTGGCGGTGGCGCAGGAGACACGGCTGGCAATTCGCGAACTCGAATTCAAGGGCAAGGAATGGCAGAACGTGCGCACGGCGTTGAACCGTGCTGCAAAGCTGGGCGTCAGGGCCGTCTGGGGATCTTACGAGTCGCTGCCCGCGGCGCTGCGCTCCCGGCTGAGTGAAGTTTCCGAGGAATGGGCGGCAGGAAAAACGGTCCCCGAAATGGGCTTCACCCTCGGCGGCATCGATGAACTCGATGACCCGGAGGTCCTGTGCTGCCTCGCCGTTGACGAACACGGCACCGTCCATGGAGTGACCAGCTGGCTGCCCGTGTACGACGGCGGGACCCTGGTCAGCCGGACCCTTGACGTCATGCGCCGGGGTGCCGAGGGATTCCCGGGGGTGATGGAGTTCCTCATCGCCTCTGCGGTACTCGAGCTGCGTACGTCCGTGGAGGTCATCTCCCTCTCCGGCTCTCCGCTGGCAAGCGTACCCGGAACCGGAGATGATTCCAGCGGGGAGGACCGGGCGGATAACCTGGTCCGCATCCTCGACCTCGTGGGGCATGCCCTGGAACCGGTGTATGGATTCCGGTCCCTGGCGGCATTCAAGTCGCGCTTCAAGCCGGAGTATCGTGCCCTTTACCTGTATTACCAGGACCCCCTGCACTTGCCAGCTATCGGTCGGGCATTAACACGTGCCTACCTGCCCGGGCTTTCCCTTCCGCAAGGCGCGCGCCTGGTACGCAAATTGGTGAAGTGAACTCTTCCAATTAGCCCCAACAATGTGGGCCCCGGCCGAACAAGGCGGCGTGGTGATGCCCAGGGACGGAAGCTGGAATTCAACAAAAATGATCCCCGGCATAATTGCCGGGGATCATTGTTTCGCTGCCGGCCGCATTTTATGCGGCCGGGCGGCGGGGACTAGACCAGCGTGACGCCGGTTGCCTGCGGGCCCTTGGCGCCCTGACCGATTTCGAACTGAACACGCTGGTTCTCGTCGAGGGTCTTGAAGCCACCGGTCTGGATCTCCGAGTAGTGCACGAAGACATCACCATCGGAGTCATCCGGGGTAATGAAGCCGAAGCCCTTTTCAGCGTTGAACCACTTGACGGTTCCCTGTGCCATTTATTTCTCCTCATTGTGGAACTTGTTTAAGATCGGCACACCTCGTGCCGGCCTTGGTCACTCCGCGAGAAGAATCCTGGATTGCCCGTCCCGAAAGGGACCAGCGCTGCAGGAGCTTCGCGCTCGCAACATGTCTTGCGAGCATGAAAAACACCTACACAAAGACTGAGATAAGAATTTCACGCTGCCCCGCGGAGGTCAACGGTTTGCGTGGAGAAACGGTTAAAATTTGGGTAAAAAGAAGGTTAAATGCCTTGTCAGAGGCTAATTGGGGCATATTCAAGGCTCAGTGGCACGGTTCGGGAGCGGCCGGGACAGCCTCCGTTAGAAGAGCCGGGACTCGCTGTCGTCCACGCCGCGCATCGCGTCGTAGTCAAGGGTGACGCAATCGATCCCGCGGTCGTTCGCCAGGACCTTGGCCTGCGGCTTGATCTGCTGCGCGGCGAAGATGCCCCGGACGGGGGCCAGCAGTGGATCGCGGTTCAGCAGTTCAAGGTACCGGGTGAGCTGCTCCACGCCGTCGATGTCGCCACGGCGCTTTAGCTCAATGGCCACGGTGGCGCCGCCCGCGTCGCGGGCCAGGATGTCCACCGGTCCGATGGCGGTGAAGTACTCGCGGCGGATGAGGGAGTAGCCCTCACCGAGCGTTTCAATCTGCTCCGCGAGGAGCCGCTGCAGGTCCGCCTCAACACCGTCCTTAATCAGGCCAGGATCCACGCCGAGGTCATGGGAGGACTCACTGAGCTTCTCGTGAATGTTGATGATGAGCCGGTCGTCCGTCTTGGCCGATTGCACTGTCCACTGCTCGATGACGCCGAGTTCCAGGTCCACGTCCTCGGGGGAGGAGACCCGCAGCGTTGCCGGCGGGCTCATCCAGTTGAGCGGTTTGTAGGAGCCGCCGTCGGAGTGGACCAGGACAGAGCCGTCCGCCTTGACCAGGAGGAGCCTGGTGGCAAGGGGAAGATGGGCTTTGAGCCGGCCAACGTAATCAACAGAGCATCGGGCTATGACAAGTCGCACGCCGTACAGACTACCGCCTGGTGCCGCACGCCTCTGCCCCGGGCAGGGCCGCAGGGCGGAGATGTTCCCGTCCGGCAGCACCGGCGGAGGCTGGTGCTGGGGCAGAATGGATGCATGCCGCGTTCCAACCGTCCCCGCCGTCCCGTGTCCGGAAAAGCCGGGGCCGGTTCGGGCAGGGCGGCCGGAAAGAAGGGAAGCGGCGAGGTCCCTGAGCTTGACCTGGAACGTGCACGGGCGGGCATCGCCCGGCGGGAAAGCGCTCCGGACGGCGAGTGGATGGTCCGCACCATGACGGCCAGGAACGCCGAAAAGACCTACATCTGCCCGGAGTGTTCCACTGCGGTGCTGCCAGGGGTAGCGCACCTGGTGGTCTGGAAGGACGACCACCTCTTCGGCGCTGCCGCAGGGCTGGCGGAACGGCGCCACTGGCACACCAATTGCTGGATGACCCGCAGTTACCGCTACCGGTAGGGGGCCGGCCGTAGCTGTCGCTAAGCTGGCAGGCATGACTTTTGATCCGGCGTCGTACGAATTCAGCCAGTCCACCGGTCCCGCTCCCATCCGTGCCGCCACTGTCCTGCCGGCCCGGCGCGAAAACGTGGAGCTGCAGACGGAGGACGGCCATACCCTGGTGGGCGAACTGGCACTGCCGGAGTCCGGGCCGGTGAAGGCCACGCTGATCACCCTTCATCCGCTGCCCACCCACGGCGGCTTTATGGATTCGCACGTCTACCGCAAGGCCTCCTACAGGCTGCCCGCGCTCGCCGGCATCGCGGTGCTCCGGTTCAACACCCGCGGTACCGAGTCGCCGCGGGGTACCAGTACGGGGGCCTTCGAGGAAGGTGTCGGTGAGCGGCACGACGTGGAGGCGGCGGTCCGCTTCGCCGTCGAACGCGGCCTGCCCAACCGGTGGCTGGTGGGCTGGTCCTTCGGCACCGAACTGGCCCTGATGTACGGGGCAACGGAGCCCCTCGCCTCGCAGATCGAGGGCGCCGTGCTGCTGTCCCCGCCGCTGCACCGGGCCAAGGATGCACACCTGCTGCAGTGGGCGCAGTCCGGAAAACCGCTCAAGGTGCTGGTGCCGGAGCACGATGACTATCTGCAGCCGGACGCCGCCGCAGGGCGTTTTAGCCTGGTGCCCCAGGCCCGCGTGGTGGGCGTCAAGGGCGCGAAGCACCTGTGGGTGGGGGAGAAGTACGCCGGGCGCGTGCTGAACGAGATTGTGGAAGAGGTCACTGGTGCAGACGCCGGGGGTACCGGCCTGCCGCAGGAATGGGACGGGCCGGTGGCCACGGCCCCGTCTTAGGCCGGAATGACCAGGTAAGGAACAACAGGCCCTCGGGTCAGTGCTTGTCCTGCCGCACGATGTAGATTTCCCGGATCAGCAGCAGGACAGCGGCCGCCGTGGGAATGGCGATCAGCGCGCCGAGGACACCCAGCAGGCTGCCGCCGGCGATGACGGAAATGACTGCCACCGCTCCCGGCACCGCCACGGCCTTCTGCATAATGCGCGGGGAGATGAAGTAGGCCTCGAACTGCAGGTACGCGAAGTAGCACACGGCGTACACAGCGGCGGTCTGCCAGCCTTCGGTCAGCGCGATGAGGACAACCAGCACTCCGGCAATCAGCCCGCCGACCAGCGGTATAAAGGCGAGCAGCGCCACCACAAACGCCAGCAAAAGGGCGAAGGGGATCCCCACGATGGACATCACGATAAAGGCAAAGGTGGCATTAAGCAGGGCCACGCAGGCCTGCCCAATCACATAATTGCCCACGGAACGGGTGATCTCGTCGGACAAAGCCTCCACCCGGGCCCGGCGGGAACGCGGCGCCAGCCGGTAGCCCCACTTTTTCATTGCCGGCAGGGCGGCCAGGAAGTACAGGCTCAGCACCAGGACAATCAGTGTGCCGAACAGGCCGTTGGCCACTGTTGACCCGAAGCTCACCACGCCGCCGAAGATTCCGCCCACAGCAGCGGGATCATTGACGAACTTGTCCAGTTCCTCGGTGAGCCGGTCACGGACGCCGAACTGGTCATCAAGGCTGCGGAAGAACTCGGAATCAATGAAGTCCCGCACCCAGATGGGCGCCTGCTGGACAATCTCCGTTACCTGCTCAACGATCGTGGGGATCAGGGTGGCGAAAAATCCGACGACGGCACTTACCAGCACGGTAACGGACACCAGGATTCCTGCCGGGCGGGGGATCTTCCGGCTCTCGAGCCAGCCCACAACAGGCTCGAGCCCAAGGGCAATGAACAATGCCGCAACAATCCACAACAGCAGTTGCGTGGTGTTGGATCCGATCCAGTAGACGAGCAGGGCCAGCCCCACGCCGACGGTGCCCATGAAACCCATGTAGAGGGGATGCTGCGGTGACATCCTGGGCCCGGGATCACCGAACTGGGGCTCTACCTCCCCGGGCTCGTGGCCAACCTGGTTGTCCTGGTGCGAATACTCCGGCGGCATTTCGAAGCGGAGCCTCGGCTGGGCCCCCGGCAGCGGCTGGCGTAGGCGGCGGACCACCATACCGAGGGCTGCCGCCGCGGCCCCCTTTCGGCGCACCGGGACAGGGTCCTGCGAAGCGTGTGCCGAAGGCTCAGCACCCGCCGGATTCTCGTGTGCCGCGGAGGACTCGTCCGTCTTGTCAGTCACTGGAATTTAGGGCCTGTTCGATGCGTGGCGCCGCTGGTGCGGGCCGGTGTGATGATCATCGCAAACACTATCAGCAGCCTTGTCAACACCCGCTGAGGGGACGCTCGCGGAGGCAGCGGAAGATGTGTTACCGGCGGCGGAACCAAGGCTCCGGTAACCAAACCGTTACTATTGAAGGTAAACCCCCGCTGATGATAGGTGTTCCCTTGCGTTTAAAGACTGCAGTCGCACTCGTGCTGCTCGGCCTCCTGACACTGCTGGCCGGCATCGGCCAGAGAACCATCTGGGCCCCGTCCGAGACTTTCACCGCCTCTGCGCCCGCCGATTTGGAGGCTGCGCCGCTGACCGTCATAGACGGGAACCTGCGCACCCTGCACGGCGGAACCGTCAAGATCAACATTGAAGGCGACGGCAACTTCATCCTTGCAGCGGGGCGTCCCGACGATGTGGATGCCTGGGTTGGCCAGACGGCCCACAACACCGTCACGGGGGTATCGGAGGACGGTAAGGCGCTTCAGGTGGGACACGCCGACGGCGAAGCCACTACGCCCAGCCCCGCCGGCTCCGATCTTTGGGTTTCCACGGAGAACGCCAGCGGCCAGCTGGAATATTCCTGGACACCGCCCGCCGATGGCGACTGGACGCTCCTGCTGGCCTCAGACGGGACCCAGCCCGCTCCGGCCTCCATCTCCATGACGTTCCCGAACGATACCTCCACCCCGTGGGCCATCCCGCTGATGGTGCTGGGCTCGCTCCTGATCCTCGTTGGGATCGTCCTGGCCCTGCTTTCCCTCCGCAAGCGCAACGGTGACGGCGACGCCCAGGGCAGCGGCTTTGCCCAGCGCGCCCGCGCAAGGACTGAGACGCGGTCATCCTCGCGGGTGACGATGGTCGCCGCGGGCGTGGTGGCTGCAGCCGTCGTGGC
>NZ_JBNHGJ010000026.1:0-72679 GCF_059091165.1 Arthrobacter sp. Hb9-2
ACCGACGCCGCCCAAAACGTCAAAGCCGAAGGCCAAGGAGCCGTCACCGACGTCAAAGACCGCGCCACCGACGCCAAAACCAACGTCCAAAACACCTGACCCGCCACTAATCGCGGCACCAAGAGGCACGAGCACCACCTGAGAGGCCGGCCCCGCCATCCCGCGGAGCCGGCCTTTCAGTTTTCGCACCCTTATCGAGAGGACACCCCATGGCCACTCACGACGCATCCGAGAGCAGCACAGCCAAAGCACGCCAGGCACCGGATCCCAACGACTCACGGAAGCCGGACAGCCCCAAGGACTTGGACAAGCCGAACTGGAAGTACATTGCCAAGAAGACCCTGCGGGAATTCAACAAGGACCAGTGCCCGGATCTCGCTGCTGCGCTGACGTATTACGCGGTGCTGTCGCTGTTCCCGGCCATCCTGGCACTCGTTTCATTGATCGGACTTTTCGGGGACCCGCAGAAAACCACCGACGCCCTGCTTCAGATCGTGCGGGGCTTCGCTCCTGCGGAAACTGTCAACACTGTCAGCGGCACGGTATCGGAACTGGCCAACGCTCCGGCCGCAGGATTGACCCTCGTGCTTGGTCTTGCCACCGCCCTCTGGTCGGCTTCCGGGTACGTGGGCGCCTTCGGCCGGGCCATGAACCGCGTCTACGAGGTGGACGAGGGGCGGCCGTTCGTTAAGCTGCGCGGCACCATGCTGATAGTAACCCTCCTGTCGGTAGTGATCATCGCGATCCTGGCCGGCATGCTGGTGCTTAGCGGGCCGGTGGCAGAAGCGGTCGGCGGCCTGATCGGGCTCAGCGGCGCTTTCCTCGCCATCTGGAACATTGCCAAGTGGCCGGTCATGGTCGCGCTCATCATCGTGATCATCGCTGTCCTCTACTACGCGACTCCCAACGTCAAGCAGCCCAAGTTCAAGTGGATGAGCCTCGGTTCCGGCATCGCACTTTTTGTGTTCCTGCTGGCGTCGCTCGGCTTTGGCTTCTACGTAGGCAACTTCGGAAACTACAACAAGACCTACGGCGCCCTGGGCGGCGTGATCGTGATGCTGCTGTGGCTGTGGATCCTGAACATGTCCCTGCTCTTTGGCGCCGAGTTCGACGCCGAGATGGAGCGGGGCCGCCAGCTCCAGGCAGGTATCGAGGCAGAAGAGACCATCCAGCTGCCGCCGCGTGACACCAAGAAGAGCGAAAAACTGCAAAAGCAAGAGGAAGAGGACATCAAGCACGGACGTGAACTCCGCGAGAAGTACAGTGCGGAGAACGGCAAGGACGGGGAAAACGGAGACAACGGCCAGGCCGGTAACCAGGACACTGGCCAGCCCAGGGAACCGCATCGTGACCGGGTACGGAACAAGTTGCGTGACCGTGGCACCAGCCGGGACTGAGCAGTTGAAAACCGGGGACTGCGGCGGGCGGAAGCCTGTAGACGGGCGCCGCAGTCCCGGGGACTAGGCAGGACCTGCCAGATGGGGGAAAATTGTGTTGGAGGGTCCTGTACAGGCTTCCCCGGTCAACAACAAGGTGGCCCGGGACAAAGACGGGGCCGGCGGTGAGATGGCCTCTTCTGAGACCGAGGCCAGTCCCCCCAGTCGCCGTCGGCCCCCTCGATCCAGTGAAATTCCCGGCGTAACTGGACAAAACGAGCCGTGCTGCCATACGTTCATGATTACCCTGCTGGTTCCCTTGGGATCCGGCAGTGCCGCTGAAGCAGAAACGGCGGCAACACGGTCGACCCCGAATGAGCGAATATGCCTGCTACCCATTTTGAAGATTTTCTTGCCGAAGCAGTTGTCGCAGACAGGGAGCCCGGCCTGGGCCTCCGGCGCGATGAGCTCTACGGGCTGTACACCAGTTGGTGCCTCCTCCACAACGCACCGCTCCAAGCTCCGGAAGCCCTGTGGGAGGCGCTTCATTCCCGCGGGATCAACCCGGACAGCAACAACTTGTCCATGACGGGCCCCGCCGCCGCCGACTACATTGTGGCGAGTGCGCCGGACCTGGTCTGACAAAACCTATCGAACCTGTCGAAGCTACCTTCCGCTGGTTAGCATTGAACATGGCCAGCGCTTACTGTCCGCAGGCCACCAGCCGAAGGGAGAATCACCATGGGTTTGGATGACAAGATCGACAACGCCGCAGAGAAGATGGGCGGCAAGGCCAAAGAGGCTACCGGTGCGGCCACCAATGACGAAAGCCTTCGGTCCGAAGGCAAGATGGACCAGGCCAAAGCGGACCTGAAACAGGCCGGCGAGAAAGTCAAGGACGCTTTCAAGAAAGACTGAGTCCCTCAGGAAGGGTCTGCTGCGGAACACCGCGGCAGACCCTTTTGCTTTTGCCCGATCAGTGGCTGCCCCGGATCAGTGACCGGGGCTGTGGCACCCTCCGCAGCCCTACTTGATCAGCGCGAGAGCGAATCCGTCCCAGCCTTTGGAGCCCACTGTCTGGATGACGGTGGCATCCAGCCTGGGATGGCCGCCCAACAGCTTCAGCGCATCAACAATTCCCTGGGCATTGACGGGATCCATGCCGGGGTCCATGATGGCACCTTCCCAGATGGTGTTGTCCAACACGATGGCTGTCCCCGGGCGCCCCAGGCGGATGGCCCAGTCCAGATAATGGCTGTTGTTCTCCTTGTCTGCATCAATAAAGATGAAGTCAAAGGGTTCACGGTCCTCCTCTGCCAGAGCGGCGAGCGTGTCCAGGGCCGGTCCCAGCCGGATCTCCACCTTCTGCCCCAGGCCTGCCGCGTCAATGTTGGCCCACGCCACCTCCGCATGCTTGGGGAGGAATTCGCAGGTGACCAAAGTGCCGTCGTCGGGCAGTCCCTGCCCCATCCAAATTGTGCTGAAACCGGCCAGGGTGCCTATCTCCAGGACGCGGCGCGCGCCGGAGAGCTGAACCAGGAGCTTGAGGAGCTTGCCGGCGTTGGGCGCCACCTCGATGGCGGGCATGCCGGCGGCAGCCGCGGATTGCACGGCCCTGAGCAAGCCTGGATCAGGATGGACCACGACGTCGGACAGGAACTTCTCCGCGGCAATCCACTCCGGCCGGGGCTTGTGCTCGAACATGAGGCACAGTCTGGCACGCGGCAACCCACGGGTCCAGAGAGTGCAGGCCGACGCCGGAGGCGACGCCCGCGTTCAGGAACCGTCGGAGAGCGCGTCTTCCAGGCGGTCCACTTTGGCGGTCAGCTCACCTGAGTAACCGGGCCGAATGTCGGCCTTGATGACCAGGGAAACCCTGCTGCCGTAGCGGCCCACCGCCTCCGTGGCGCGCTTCACGACATCGAACACCTCATCCCACTCACCCTCGATGGTGGTGAACATCGAGTCGGTTTTGTTGGGCAGGCCCGACTCCCTGACGATCTTCACGGCGGCGGCGACGGCGTCGTGGACGGAGGCGTCAGCGGGCCGGGAACCTTCGCTGGGAGTACCGGACGGGGCGACAGAAAACGCAAGCAGCATGAAGCCCAGTGTGCCACGGCGCCGGCGATGACGCAGGACAGGGTGGCTGGCCCCCTCGTCACATAACCCCCTACCCTTCGGTAACGGTGAAGGCAGCAGGCTCGATTGCTAACCTTTTGGCATGAGCCTCGCAGTCGCCCGCAAGCCCCTCCGCGCCGACGCAGCGCGGAACGTGGACAAGATCATCACGGCGGCACGCCAATGCTTCCGCGAGTTCGGCCCGGAAGTACCGCTGCAGACAATTGCGGCCACAGCCGGCGTCGGACCGGCAACACTCTTCCGGAATTTCTCGGACAAGGAGGAGCTGGTCCTCGCCGCCCTCAACCGGCAGCTGCGGCTCACCGTGGATCCGGTCGTGGACGGTGCCCTTGCCGACATCGACGCAACCGCAGGACTGTTGCGGGTCATGGAGGCCCTAATGGCCGTCGCCAGTGACGACGCCAATCTCTTGGGGGCCGTCGCCGGCCGCCGGGAGCTCCTGACAGGCATCACGGGCTCGCTGATGGAGTCGATGGGTGTTCTGCTGGTACGCGGCCAAGGCCAAGGCAGCCTGCGCTCGGACATCTCCATGACGGACATGTTCCGGCTGCTCGCCATGCTTATCGGAGTTGTGGACACCATGGAACCCGGATCCGATGCCTGGCGCCGTCCGCTGGCCTTGGTGGAAGACGCCATCCGGACCGTCCGGCCCACGCGCCCGCTTCCTGTCCACGTGCCGCTGCCGGCCGCTTCCCTGGCGGGGCAGCAACCCCTCTAGCCGCAGGAATCCTGCCCGCAGGGACGTCCTGGGCCTCCCCATTGTGGGCCTCCAGCCCGTGCAATACACTTCAAGTGGGTTACGCAGCCAGCCTCTGTTCCTCTCCAGATGGAGCCCACGCATGCCACAGTTCCTGCACCTACGGCCCTCCACGGCCCCAGCGCGATGAACAGTTCCCGGCTTCTGCACTACATCAACGACCCGCGCGGCCCCGAGGAACTACTTCCCACCCTGCCGGCAGAGGAACTCGCAAAACTGTTGGATGCCCTCTACCAGAACCTTGACACACCCGAACCCGAATTCGGCGCCCAGGCCTGGTACGAGATGGCGGTTGAAGAAAGCATGCGCCGGTCAGCTGCACCTGACGGCGCCACCCACGGGGTAGCCTAGCCACATTCCGTCGCCCGCGTGCGGACTCTCCTGATAGCGCTCTTGATGTCCTGGCCCAGTTAGTTGCTGTCAGCTACTCCCCTGGCGCGGATCTCCCGGCGGACCAAGGCCTGCAGCGCAGGAACCTGGGAGGCCGGGTCCACGTCCATCGCCCGTTGAAGGCTTTCTGCGAGTGCTTCCAAGTCCTCGGCCGGGACGTCGGAGATACCGGAAAAGCGGGTGAAGAAACGCTTGACGGGCAGCCCCGCGCGTCGCCGAAAATCCTTGTGTGGACGGGGTCTTCCGGCCCTTGCCGCGGACGCGTGCAGTTGATCTTCCATCGTTGCCGTTCATCAAATCGTTGGGGCCAACTGCATAGCCGCTCTCATAGTACAACTCACACCCACCGGCAAGGGAAGAGAACGGCGTCACGTTCTTACTCGTTGGTCAGTTCCAGCCCAGCATCCGGAGCAATGCCGCAGTCCCGGCACCGGCCACCACCACCACGAGAAACGGTGCCCTCAGCGCCAGGGCGACCGCGGCTGCTGCGAGCGCACCCAGGCGCGCATCGGCCACCAGGGCCTGCCCTGACGCTACGGCGTTCACTACTGTCAGGGATGCAAGCAACCCGATAGTCATGGTGCCTGCGACCCGTGACATCCGTGGATTCTCCAAAAACCTGGCCGGGACGAAGTAGCCCACCAGTTTCCAGGCATAGGCCAAGGCACAGGCGATCAGCAGCCAAATCCAGAGGGTCATGTGCCGGCCCCTGAGGTGCCGCCCTCGCCACGCTGGTGGCCGCCGTCTGCGCCGTGCCGGCGGTGCCCGCCGTCCGGATCGCGCCCGCCACGGTGATGGTCCGCGCCGCGGTGCTGGTGCTCCCGGTAGGGATCCACATCCGGCTCCAGGCCCTCGTCGCTCCGGCCGTGGCTGAACCAGCCCATCACGGCCGCCACGACGGCGGCCACCAGGATCGGCACTCCGGCAGGAACGAAAGGTACTGCCGCCACCGTGGCCACGGCACACACCACAGCAATGGCGATCGGCTCACGGCCCTTCAGCCGGGGCCAGAGCAGGGCCAGGAAAGCGGCCACCGCTGCTCCGTCCAGTCCCCACTGTTTGGGGTCCCCCAGTCCGCTTCCGGCCAGCGCCCCCACCGCGGTGAACAGGTTCCAGAGGACGTAGATGCCGATGCCGGCTGCCCAAAAGCCGCGGAGCTGCTCTGCGGGGTCGGTCTGGCCGGTGCTGGTGGCTGTGGATTCGTCGATGGTCACCTGGGCGGCCACGTACTTGCGCCACCCCATGGGGTGCAGCAAGGCGTTCAGCTGCATGCCATAGATGCCGTTGCGCATTCCCAGAAGCGTGGCTGCGCTCATCGCCGCAATGCCCGAGCCGCCGCCACCCACCACGCCGATAAAGGCGAACTGCGAGCCGCCACTGAACAGGAGCAGGCTAAGGGCCATCGTCTGCCAGAAGTCCAGCCCGGATGTGACGGAAAGTGCGCCAAATGATATTCCGTACAGGCCGGTGGCCACGCTGATGGAGAGCCCCACGCGCACGGCAGGGGAAGCCAGGAGTTTCACTGCCACGGCCACGAACCCAATGCAGGCTTCCGAAGACTCCATGCCCAGACGATCAGCGGCCACTGTAACGGGAGGCGCAAACTGTGAACTTTGCGTTGCAGAGGGGTCCCCTGGGGGCCGTAGGCCCGGCGGAGGGCATCGGCATGGCCCGCCAGGAAGACGATGAACATCGCGGTGAGGGCGGTTGCCGCCGCCTTGCGCGTCAACGGCACCAGAATGCCGACGGCGGCAGAGAGTTCCAGCAGGCCGCTGACGGCGATCCATTCTTCCCTGGTCATCACAGCCAAGGGCCGACGGCGGCTTGGTTCCGGGTTGCTGGCGGCCGCACCGCAGTCGCGCATTCCTTGCCGTTCTGAGTCCACAAGGCAGAGGTAATCGGGCACTACCTGGCGGAAGAAGCCGGGGTCGCGGAAGTGTTTCATGGCGCTGGCCAGCAGCAGCGCGCTCATGGCTGCAGCGGAAAGGCTCTGGAGGGCCCGGCCGGACCGGGGAAAAGGCATGGCTCCACTCAATCACAAGCGCGGCGGGCCATCGAAACCGCCCGGCCCGGCGTAAACCCCAGGCCCAACCCACCCTCTGCCCACTTAACCCATCTGCCCGGGCAAACCGTCAGTTCCAGGCAGGAGCCGAACGTCCATAGGGCACTGGCGGCGCGGTGTAGTCGAGGGGTCGTCCGGCCACCAGGAGCGGCGGCGGAGCGTAGCGGAGTTCCCCATAAGTGCTGGCCATGGTTCCGAGTTGGGGTTCAGGCAGCAGGCTTGCCATGCCCGCGGAATGCACGGCCGGCAGGGCGAAAAGTTCCTCTGCGGTGCGGACCAGCGACAACCGGGCCCATCCGCCGAGGCCAGTCCGCCGGCGCCGGGCGAGCAGGGCGATGGCTGCCGCGGCCACACCGTACCCTGTCGCGTGGTCCAGGGCCTGGACGGGGAGCACACCCGGCCGCCACTCGCCGTCGTGGTTCTCCGTCCCGTAAAGGTGTGCGATCCCGGTGGCCGCCTGGACAATGCTGTCGAAACCGCGCAGGCCACTCCAGGGCCCCATGCTGCCCCAGGCGTCCAGCGAGACCACCGCGCGCTCCGGGCGGGATGCCAGCAGCACCGCCGGCTCCAGCCCAAAGCGGTCCAGGGAGCCGCGCCGGTAGCCGGTTATCACTACGTCAGCGGTCTCCAGCAACTGTTCCAACTGGTGTTGGCCGCCGGCGGCAGTCAGGTCGGCCTCGGTACTCCTCTTGTCGAACCCGGTATCCACGAACTGGTCGATGATTTCGGGCAGTTGCGGCGGATCGATCCGCAGGACGTCGGCGCCCAGTGCCCCCAGCAGCCGGGTGGACACGGGTCCGGCGATGACGCGGGTCAGGTCCAGCACACGAACTCCCTTGAGGGGGCGGCGCGGGTCTTCAGCCACGAGCCGCAGGGGGCCTTCGGTGCCGTTGGTTTCTCCCGCCGGGAGGGTCCAATCGATCCATGGCCCCGCTGCTGCAGCCCGGCCCATCCCGGACTCCAGCCATTCGTTGCGGCTTCGCACCACTGCGGCCACTCCGCCCTGGGATTGGATCGCGGCCTCGGCTTCGAGGGACGTCATCGTGCGGAGGGAAGCGGCCAGGCCATCGGCCGTGCTGGCTCCCACCGCCTGCATCAGCCGCTGTTCGTGGTGCGGGTAGTTGGCGTGCAGCCGGATCCAACCGTCCTGCGTGCGCCGGAAGCCGGACAGCGGGGCGAAGCCCTGGATCTTCCGGCCGTTGATCCGCAGGTGCCCGGAGGAGTCAAAGGCTCCGGCCGTCAAGGCCGCCGTGGTGGTAAAGCGGCCCGGCGCACCGGCCAGGAGGTTCAATACTGCGGCTGCAGCGCCAACGGCTCCCAGAGCGAGGCCTTCCACGTCCAGGGGGCCGCCCCACCAGCTTCGGGGACCGGACCAGGGCGGCAGGGCGTCGCCGAGCGCTGGTTCTCCGCCATTGAGCACGGGCGCGGGGCCGTATGCCGGCTCGAGATTCCGGAACAGCTGAGGAACGCCGTCGAAAGACTTGCTCACGTGGCCGGCCTGCCTTCCCTGATCAGCTTCCCTGCGTCGAAGCCACCTGAAGCTGGCCCAGCACACGGGCCGGCACGTTGGTGGTGATCTCGTGGACGCCGAGGTCCTGGCAGAGGGCCACGTCCTGCTCGGAGTCCACGGTCCACACCCGGAAGCGCCGGCCCTGCTCGAGCCACCGCTGGACAGTTGCCGGGTGGCGGCGAACGTAGTCGACGCCTGGACCGGCCAAAACGGCTTCGCCTGCGTCCAGGATCCGCTCACCTTCCAGCTGGGCGGCTTTCATGACGTTGGCAATCGCACCGCCGGTGATCAGCCCCAACCCCAATTCCTCGCGAAGCTCACGCACATCCACGTCATCCACCAGTTGGCAGATGTACTCGGCCGGAACCGACCGGAGCAGGCGGCGCACGGATTCCGGACTGAAGCTCATAAAGGTCACCGCCACGTTGTCCAGGGATGAACTCCCGGCGTCCCAGCCCTCGCCGCGGAGAACCTCCAGGACCCGGTCCTCCAGCTTGAGCTGGTACGGGCTGGGATGCTTCAGCTCGATGGCCAGCCCCACGGGCCGTCCGGCCCCGCGAAGGATCTCCAGCAGCTCGGGAAGGGTGAGGAACTGCTCGGACCTCGCACCGTACACCTCCGGGATGCGCACGCCTTTCCACGAACAAAAATCCAGGCGGCGGAGCTCGCGCAGCGTCCGTTCCGCCACCGGCCCGGTTCCATCAGAAGTGCGGTCCAGGTTGGCGTCGTGCAGGAGGATGACGTGCTGATCGCGGGTGAGATGGACATCGCACTCCACGCCGTCCGCCCCGTCCGCCAGCGCCTGCAGGTAGGCTGCCCGGGTGTGCTCGGCAAACGCGGCGCTCGAGCCCCGGTGGGCAAAGACCAGGGGCCGCGGCGGCACTGACTCGTCAGTAGTCATGGAGACACGGTAGCCGACCCGGGCCGCACTGCGGGACTAGGCTTGGCACATGCAGGTGAACTCTGAGCCAACTACCCGGGAAGCACGCACCAACCACACACCGTCCGCTCCGGCCGCACCGCCCGGCGCAGAGGTGCGTGCCGCCGTCGGCCATAATCTCAGCGCCGGTGACGCCGAAAAGGCGGCAGCGCTGCGGAAAATGAAGCTGGTGGCGCTGGCGCTGCTGGTGGCCATGGCGGTGATCTTCGTGTTCGCGTTCGCGCTGCAGAAGGAGTATCCGTGGCTCCAGTACGTGCGTGCTGCGGCTGAAGGCGGCATGGTGGGCGCGCTGGCCGACTGGTTCGCCGTCACCGCGCTGTTCAAGTACCCCATGGGCATCAAAATCCCGCATACCGCCATCATTCCGCGCCGGAAGGACCAGATCGGCGCCTCGCTGGGTGAATTCGTGGAAACCAACTTCCTGTCCGAGCAGGTGGTCCAGGACAAGCTGGCCAGCGTGAACATCGCGCGCCGGGCAGGCGAATGGCTGGCGACGCCGGCAGGCGCCGAGCGGGTGGCAAAGGAGGGCGCCGCCGTCATCCGCGGTGTTTTCAAGGTCCTGAACGACGACGACGTCCAGGCGGTCATCGAGGGCATGGTCCGCAAGCACCTGCTCACTCCGCCGTGGGGACCTCCCGTGGGCAGGATGGCCGAGCGGATTTTCCACGACGGGCACCACCACAAGCTTGTGGACCTGCTGGTGGACAGGGCAGCGGACTGGGTCAGTGAAAACCACGAGACGGTCAGCCGGCTGGTGTCGGAGCGTTCGCCCACCTGGGTGCCGCAGTTCGTGGACGGGCTGGTGGGTGACAAGGTCTACATCGAATTCCTCAAATTCGTCCGGGCCGTGCAGTCCGATCCGAACCACCAGGTCCGGCAGTCCATCGACAAGTACCTGAACGACCTTGCACAGGACCTGCAGCACGACCCGGTGATGATCGCGCGCGCCGAGGACATCAAGGCCCAGGTCCTGGGTGATCCCGAAGTCCGGGAACTGGCATCCCGGACGTGGGGAACAGTAAAGAACGCCCTGCTGGGTGCTGTTGATGATCCGCAAAGCGACCTCACCATCAAGTTCAAGGCAGCGGTCCGCGACTTCGGCTCGCGCCTGGTCAACGATCCCGAACTCGCCGGAAAGGTCAACGCCTGGATTGGCGACGCCGCCGGCTACCTGGTACGGACGTACCGCTCCGATATCGCCGGGGTCATCACGGATACCGTTGCCCGCTGGGATGCTGAGGAAACCTCCCAGAAGATCGAGCTCCAGGTGGGCAAGGACCTGCAGTTCATCCGGATCAACGGCACCGTGGTGGGTTCACTGGCCGGGCTCACGATCTTTACCGTGGCGCACCTGATTTTCGGGTAAGCGAAGCCTACGCGAAAGACTCCAGCTCCACACCGGCAGCTTCCAGGCCCGCCCTGACGGCTGCAGCCATCTCAACCGCCCCCGGCGTATCACCGTGGATGCACAGCGAGTCCGGCCGAACCTGCAGCACGGTTCCGTCAAGGGCCGCCACCTCACCCTTGGTGGCCATGCGCACAGCCCGCTCGACGATCGAGTCGACGTCGTGCAGCACGGCGCCCTCCTGCGAGCGCGGCACCAGTGTTCCGTCAGCCAGATAGGCGCGGTCCACAAACGCCTCGATAAAGACGGGGTGCCCCGCTTCCTGCGCCTGCTTGAGAAGCTCCGAACCGGGCAGACCGAGGATGGGCAGGCCGGGATCATAGGAGTTCACTGCGGCCACCACGGCGGAGGCCTGGTCGGCATCGTGTACCAGCCTGTTGTACAGCGCGCCGTGCGGCTTCACGTAGTCAACGGAGGCACCCACGGCGTGGGCCACGCCGTCGAGCGCGCCCAGCTGGTAGAGCACGTCCCCGAAAAGTTCGTCGAAGGACATGTCCAGCGAGCGGCGGCCGAACCCGGCAAGGTCGCGGTAGCCCACGTGCGCGCCGACGGTCACGTCCAGCTCATAGGCCGCCCGGCAGCTGTCCAGCATGGTAACGGGGTCGCCGGCATGGAAGCCGCACGCCACATTGGCGCTGGTGACCAGCCGGAACATGGCGGGGTCGTCCCCCATGTTCCAGGAGCCGAATGATTCGCCGAGGTCAGCGTTGAGGTCCAAGATTGTCACCTTCCAGCGTCAGGTTGTCCGGTGCGGCGGCGTTGAGTTCGCCGGGGATGGTGTCCGGCATGGGACCAAACGCTTCCTTCGCGTTCGACACAACTGCCCGCCCCATCATGAGGTTACCGGCTCCGCCCACCACTGCGCCGATGCCGAACGGCAGCGCCCGGCCGAACAGCGCGGTGCCCTGGCGCTTGAGGAGGTTCTTAAGAAAGGCTTTCTGGATCCGGTTACGGATTGAGCCAAAGCCGGGCACGGGCATCGACTTCGACAGCACGTTGCCCCACGCACTGGAAGCACCAATGCTGTTGCCGGCCGCCTGGCCGCTCAGCGTTCCGAGCAAAGCAGTGCCTTCCTCACCGAGCATGAGGGCCATCACCATGGTGCTGGCCTTTTCCGGGTTGGTGAGGCGGATGCCGTGCAGCTCCGCGAGTGAAGTGGCGTAGAGGGCGGTGGCCTCCAGGAATCCAACCGTCGCGGCAGCGGAGAGGCCGAGGGAGGCCACGGTGCCAACGCCGGGGACCACCGCGGTGGCGCCGACCAGGGCCCCGCCGCCTGTGACGGCGCGAAGGTAGTCGCGTTCCAGGATGTCCGCCAGCTGGGCGGCGGTGGCACGCGGATGCTTGCGCTGCAGCCTGCGGATGTAGGCCAGCACCAGGGGGCGCTGGATCTCCACTGCCTTCAGGAGCATGTTGTGCACGCCCGGCTTCGGGTTGCCGTCTGCGTCGAAGACGGCATTGTGGGCGGTCTCGTGTGCGATTCGTGCTGCGGGATTGCTGCGCCTGGCCATGGTCACCTCTGTTGGTCTCGCCGGCCGCGTCGGATGCGGCCTTTTCCTAATACTAAGGTTGCTTAACACTAGGCCACGGCATGCCTGCCCCAGGTGGCCATGAGGATAGTTTGACCCTGCTGTCCGGGTATCCGTCCAAAGCCTAGACTTACCCTATGCCCGCCCCCAAAGCCCTGCGGCCCTTTGCCCATCGTGAGTACCGGGTACTGATTTCGGCCCTGGCCATCTCCATTTTCGGTTCCGGAATGTGGGCCGTCGCAATGGTCTACCAGGTGATCCATCTGGGCGGCGGACCGCTGGAGCTGTCAGTGGTGGCTGCCGCCGGAAGTGTTGGCCTGGTGGCCTTCCTGCTGGCCGGCGGAATCGCCGCCGACCGGATCCCGCAGCGGCGCCTGATCATTGCCGTGGAGGGAGCCAACCTCGCCGTCATCGCCGCCATCAGCGGGCTCGCCATGGCCGGGTGGCTGCAACTCTGGCATCTGGCAGTGGGCGCCTTTGTGCTGGGCGTGGGAGCGGCGTTCTTCTTCCCCGCCTATTCGGCCATCCTGCCGCGCATTCTGCCGGCAGAAGATCTGCTCGCAGCAAACGGGGTGGAGGGTTCCATGCGGCCGGTACTCCAGCAGGCCGCCGGTCCCGCAGTGGCCGGTATCGTGGTGGCCGCCCTCTCGCCGTCGCATGCCGTAACGGCGGTGGCCGTCTGCCACCTCTCGGCCTTCATCGTCCTCAACTTCCTGGGCCAGCACTCCCTGGACGCGCCCGTCAACGGGGCCGAAGGCGGTTCCCACCCTGCGGGAGCAGAACGCGGCAAGTCGTCCTTCCTCCAGGACCTGCGCGAGGGTGTCAGCTATACGCTGCGCACCCCGTGGCTGCTGTGGACCCTGCTGTGGGCGTGCATCTCGGTCCTGTTCCTCATCGGCCCCATCGAGGTCCTGCTGCCGTTCGTGGTGCGCGACCAACTTGGCGGCGATTCCCGCATGTTCGGCTTCCTCCTCGCCGTGATGGGCGTGGGCGCGGCCTTAGGCTCGCTGTTCACGGCATCATTGAGGCTGCCGCGGCGCTATCTCACGGTGATGATGGTGTCCTGGGGCGCCGGCAGCCTGCCGCTCGCCGCCGTCGGGCTCATGGACAACTTCTGGGTCATGGCGGCGTCGCTGTTCATCTGGGGCGCCACCGGCAGCGTGGGCATGGTCATCTGGGGCACGCTGCTGCAGCGGCGCGTCCCGCCCCATCTTTTGGGCCGGGTCTCCAGCCTGGACTTCTTTGTGTCGCTCGCCCTCATGCCAGTCTCCATGGCCCTGGCCGGGCCGGCCGCCGAGGTTCTGCCTATCTGGCTGCTCTTCCTGGTGGCCGGCGTTGTGTGCCCCATCATGGCGGTCATCGCCATGATGGTGGCACGGATGCCCGACGACGAACTGGCCCACCCGCTGGACAGGGCACCTGAAGTTGAACGTTCGACGGCGCGCGGAGACTAGTTGTTGGCGCGCACCACGGGGATGCTCGCCGTCGGAAGTCCGCTGGGGAACACGGTGGGTTCGGGCTCCGGCACGGGTTCGAGCGCTACCCGCACGGGCTCCGCACCCACGCTAAGACGCTGGCCGCGGACGTCCACCTCCAGTGCCTCGCCTTCCTCGACCGCCAGGGTGATGGCACCGGCGACGAGCTCAACCAGCAGCAGGCGACCGCGGATCTTGAGGTGGAACGTCAGGGCTTCCCAATCAGCGGGCAACCGGGGATCGAAGTACGGGACCGGGCCCTGGTCCCGGAGGCCGGCGAACCCGCAGACGAGGGAGCTCCACACGCCGCCGGTGGAGGCGATATGCACCCCGTCGATGGTGTTGCCGTGGGTATCGTCCAGGTCGATGAACACAGCGTTGGTGAAGTGCTCAAGCGCCTCGCGGGAGTACCCCACCTCAGCAGCCATGATGCCCTGGACGCAGGCGGAAAGTGTCGAATCGCCCGTTGTCAGCGGATCGTAGAAGTCGAAGGCACGCTGCTTTTCCTCCGCGGTGAAATCCTGCCACTGCAGGAACATCGCCAGGACGGTGTCCGCCTGCTTCAGGACCTGGTGGCGGTAGATCACCAGTGGGTGGAAGTGCAGCAGCAGGGGGTACTTGGACCGGGGCGTGGTCCAGTCCCAGGGCTCCAGGGTCATGAAGTCGTTGTCCTGCGAATGGACCTGCATGCGGTCGTCGAACGGCAGCTGCATGCGGTTCGCCGCTGCCTCCCACAGCTGCCGCTCTTCCAGGCTGATGCCGGCATGTTCCAAGGCGGCAGCAGCACGCAGGTTGAAGCGCGCCATGACGTTTGTGTAGAGGTTGTCGTTGACCACGGCCGTGTATTCGTCGGGCCCGGTAACGCCGTGGATATGGAAGAGCCCGTCCTTGCCGAAGAAGCCCAATGAGAGCCACATGCGTGCGGTCTCAATGAGCAATTCAGCGCCCATCCCGTCACGGAACGCGGTGTCCCCAGTGGCCCAGACGTACCTGTTGGTGGCGAAGGCGATGGCGGCTGCAATGTGGAACTGGGCGGTACCGGCGGCATAGTAGGCGCTGGCCTCGAGTCCGTTGATGGTGCGCCACGGGAACAGCGCCCCGTCCACGCTGAGTTCCTTGGCGCGGATCCTGGCCTCGGGGAGGATGGCGTGGCGGTACTCCAGGACCTGGCGGGCGCCGTCCGGATTGGTGTAGGTCAGGTACGGCAGGAGGTAGACCTCCTGGTCCCAGAAATAGTGGCCCTCGTAGCCTGAACCCGTGACTCCCTTCGCGGGAATCCCGGCAACATCGGCACGGGCAGTTGCCTGCGCCAGCTGGAACAGGTTCCACCTGATGGCCTGCTGCAATTCGGGCTGGCCGGCCACCACGATGTCCCCGGTGGCCCAATAGTCCCGGTAGTGCGCTTCGCTTTCGGCGAAGATGTCCTGGACCGGACGCAGATTCTGCTCTGCTACGCCAGCGGCGTCAATTGCAGGGTCCTGGAGTGCCGGGCCGGCCGCGTAGCTGACGCTCTTTTCCAGGCGGAACGGCTCGTCCGCGCTGACGGCCAGGACGTAGCGGACGCTGCTGTCATCCTGGTCCACCAAGGTGTCGAACGGCTGATGCCCTGCGGACGTCCAGTGGTCCACCGCAACGCCGATCCGCTGCTTGGACTCGGCGGCCTCCCAGGCGAGCCGGAGGGACCCGTCCCCCCCGTCCAGCCGCAAGGGCAGCAACACGCGTCCGGCGTGGCGGCCCGCCCGGCGCGGATCGTGGGCGGAATGGTCTTCCACCGGCTGGTCCTGGCGGTTGATCACTGAGGAGGTGACGTCCAGGGAGACGTCACGGTCCGTGGCCACTTCCAGGGAGATGCCAAGAGTTCCCCGGGAAGCGAATCCGACGGCGCGCCGTTCGGTGGTGGTGACGGCGGCGCCGGAGCGGCACTGCCAGGTGATCCGGCATTCGTAGACGCCTTTGGCGAAATCAACGGAGCGCCGGTAGTCCAGCACCTCGGATTCGGCCAGGCTGAGGGCCTCGCCGTCGACAATCACGGTGAAGTTGTTGGCGTCCGGGATGTACAGGATGCGCTGGCCGGTGCGGGCGAAGCCGAAGGCGTTTTCGGCATGCTTGATGTCCCAGATTTCGTGCAGGCCGTTGATGAAGCTGCCCGGCAGGTCCGAGTCCGCTGCCGCCCAATGGGCACCACGGATTCCCAGGTGCCCGTTACCCAGGGCGAAGAGCGTTTCCAGCGTCCCCTCATTGCCCTGTTCGTGGCGTGTTTCCACGAGCTGCCAGGGTGTGTTCGGGAACCTTTCGCGGTCCGCGGAGATCAGAGCCATGATGTTGGGGTCCTTGTGCTGTGGCGGTGCTGCCGGGTGGGCCGGCCAGGCGTGCCGAGGGGGATTGTGGCAGCTGGGGGTGCTGCTTATTGCTTGCTTAGGTGGTGGTTCGTTGTGTTCCGGCGGCGGGATTGGGGGACGCCACCCGGTACGGTGCGGCTAGAGGAGCTCGTCGAGGTCCCTTACCACCACGGTGGCCCCGGCCTCGAGAAGCGTCTTCCGTCCGGCGCCGCGGTCCACTCCGACAACAGAGTGGAATGTGCCGGCGTTTCCAGCCTGTACACCGGAGACAGCGTCCTCGACTACCACGCATTCCTCAGAGGGCAGGTCCAGCAGGCGCGCGGCATAGTTGTAGGTGGCGGGGCTGGGTTTGCCCGGCAGGCCTTCGCTGGCTGCCACCACGCCGTCCACCACCACCTCGAAGTGGCGGCTGAGTCCGGCGGCCGCCAGGACAGCCGGAGCGTTGCGGGAGGAAGAGACGACGGCGACCTTCAGTCCGCGGTCAAGCGCGGCATGAAGGAACCGCACGGAGCCTTCGAAAGGCTCGACGCCGGCGCTGACGATGTCGTTGAAGATCCGGTTCTTCCGGTTGCCCAGGCCCTGCACCGTGATGTTAACGGGGTCGTCATCGGTGGGCCCTTCCGGAAGCACGATTCCGCGCGAGGCCAGGAAGTCCCGGACGCCATCGAAGCGCGGCTTACCATCAATGTGGTCGAAGTAGTCGCTTTCGCTGTAGCCGGCGACCTGCGGCTGCGACGCGAGGTAGCCTTCGAACAGTTCCTGCCACGCCCGCTCATGGACGGTGGCCGTGGGGGTCAGCACCCCGTCCAGGTCGAACAGGATGGCAGAGGCGCCGGTCCAGGCGGAGAGTTCGGCGGTTGCTTGTTCTGTAGCCATGTTTTCAGTCATCAGCGGTGGGTTGTCCTTTCAGGACGTGGGCAGCCTCGAAGGCGGGATGCTTTGGGAGTGTGGAGGCCTCGATGCCCGGACGATCGGCAGTCGCAGCAGGCAACTGCCGGCATAGACATTGCCGGGGCCCGTAAGCTAGCTGATCGTTGTATTCCATCATGACCGTGTGGTGCGCTATGGCACAAACCGTCGGAGCATTCAACTGGGACTGCGAAAGTCAGGGCAGCTGACCGTTTGGGGCCACAGTAAACCGTCCGCACCGCGTTGATCTCCTTGTCCGCCCAGTTCAGGGCCGCAATAACGGCCGAAGACGAGTGTAAGCGCTTACAAATTTGGCTGGCAACTGTTTTTTCGTTCGGTCAAACTGTGACGCGCTTCACGGCTCAACATGGCCGGCGCGCTGGGTTTAGCCCAGCCCGCCTAGGCTCCAACGGCCGCTGCGGGCCTGAGCACGTAATGGCGCAGGAAGGCACTCACGTCCACCATCTCGGTCTTGGACATCGCATGCCCCATGCCCGGGTAAGTCCGGGCGGTGAGGAGGGTGTTGTTCCGGAGCCACTCCTCGGTGTACGCGATCGCGTCTTCGTTGATGACAAGGTCGGCCTTGTCCCGCCCCCAGAAGAAGGGCGGTTTGGCGTCAAAGGATTCAGTGAGGGACAGCAGCTCATTCTCGAGCACAAAACCGGAAAGCCCCACCACGGCTACATAGTCCTTGGGGTGGAGGCGCAGCAGCGTGCTGGCCATCGCCATGCCCTGCGAGTAGCCAAGCAGGCTGACGCTGCTGTGCTGGCCCTTGACGCTGTTGATCCATGCCTGGACGGCACTGGAGGCTTTGATGACGTCGGCGAAGTCATTGGCCAGGAAGTAGTCCAGCAGGAACCAGCCAAAGTGGTCGCCGATGGGCATCGGGGCCCGCAGGGCCGCGCAGGTAAATTCCGCCGGCAGGTACTCAAAGAGCCTGACCATGCGTGACTCGTCCGTGCCGTAGCCATGCATCATCACCAGCAACGGAGTGCCCGCCCGCTCGTCCTCCGGCTTGGACCACACAACTGTTTCCATCGAATCAGCCTAACGAGGCAGGTTAGGAACAAGCCTCAACCGGATACCTTAATCACTTGAGTCACACCTGCCCCGCGTCGCGCCGCCACCAACTGCCCCGCCCCAGTCATTGAATACCGCAACTTGGGGCTGTAGCGTGACGCTTAACGGGAAGCATGCTTAGCAACCGTCAACGGGCTATGAACACGCCCACCAGCCACCACAAGGAGCACGTCATGAGAATCGGATCCTCCATCTTCCTCATCGCCCTCGGCGCCATCCTCGCGTGGGCGGTCGCTCCAGGCCTAATACCCGCCGTCGACCAGGTGCTGGTGGGTTACATCCTGATGGCCGTCGGCGTGATTGGCCTCATCGCGTCACTCATACTCGCGTCCCCCGGCCGCAGCAGGCGCATCAGCGAGAGCCGCTCGGTGGTGGACCCCAACACCGGAGAGCGCATCACCCGGAATGAAAGCCGCGACGGCGGACTGTAGCCGGGCAGAAAGAAGCATCGTGACCCGCTAAAGCCGGGCCGGACCATTGCGGTCCGGCCCGGTTTTCTTGTCCCCCGCATCCTTGTCCAGCTGCAGGGCCGGGACGGCAGGACGCTGCGCCGCAAGGGCTGAAAATCTGGCGCATTTTGTTTCGTGTGGATTTCCATTGACAAACCAACACAACCAAAGATAAAGTCAAGTAACACAACATCATGTGATGCCAGTCACGCACCGGCGCGCTTCCATCATTAGAAGCAGCACCATAAACAGCCGCACCATCAAGCCTTACGCAACGGAGGGTATGTGTTCGCCGAGGAGCGCCAGCAGAAGATTGCCGAGCTTGTAGCCGGCACCGGCCGGGTCAGCGTGACCCTCCTGGCCGAGCGCTTCCGTATCACCACCGAAACCGTCCGCCGGGACCTTGCCACCCTGGAAAACGCCGGCACCGTCCGGCGCGTGCATGGCGGGGCCGTTGCGGCAGACCGCTTCAGCACCACGGAGGAAAGCGTCAACGAACGGGCCATCCAACGGCCCGACCAGAAGATCCGGATCGCCGAGGCTGCGCTGGCGCTCATCCCCCGCAACTCCCCCGGCAGCGTCCTCATCGACGGCGGCACCACCACGGAAGTGCTGGCGGACCTGCTCTCCCGGCGCACCGCCGTCGAGCGCATTGACGGGGCAGAACCGCGGGCGGAACTGGTTGCCATCACCCATGCGGTCCCCATCGCCGGCAAGCTTTCGAGCGTTCCGGGCATCGCCCTGGAGATCCTGGGCGGCCGCGTGCGCGGCATCACGCAGGTTGCCGTGGGCCAGGCAACTGTGGACGCCGCCGGCAGGCTCCGGCCAGACATCGCGTTTATCGGCACCAACGGCATCCACCCGGAATTCGGCCTCAGCACTCCCGATCCCGAAGAAGCGGCCGTCAAGGCAGCTTTTGTCCGTTCGGCCCGCCGCATTGTGGTGCTGGCCGATTCCTCAAAGCTGGACACGGAAACCCTGGTCCAGTTCGCCTCCCTGAAAGATCTGGACACCTTGATTACAGACAGCGAACCCGGCCCGGAACTTGCAGCCGCCCTGGAAGAAGCCGGCGTAGATGTGGTGATCGCATGATCGTCACCTTCACGGCCAACCCCAGCCTCGACCGGACCGTGGCGCTCCCCGGCCCCCTCGAACGGGGCGAAGTGCAGCGGGCGGTCTCCGTCAGCCAGGAATCCGGCGGCAAGGGCGTCAACGTCTCCCGCGCGCTGGTGGCCTCCGGCCTTGAATCCGTGGCCGTCCTGCCCGGCGCGGACAGTGACCCCGTCCTGGCCGGCCTGCGCGAAAGCGGAGTCCCCTTCGTTTCCCTCCCCATCAATGAGCCGCTCCGCACCAACGTGGCGCTCACTGAGCCCGGCGGAGTGACCACCAAGATCAACGAGCCCGGACCGCTGCTCGACGCCGACCAGCAGGAAGCCCTGATGAAGCTGCTGCTCGAGAGCTCCCGCGGTGCGAGCTGGGTGGTCCTTGCCGGGTCGCTTCCGCCGGGATTCCCCCCAGATTTCTACGCCACCGTGGCGCGCCGGCTCCGCTCTGCGGGGAACGGAAACGCCCCGCAGATCGCCGTGGACTCCTCCGGCGCTCCTCTTGCCGCCGCCGTCTCCAGCGACGAGGCAGGCGATGGTTCGGGAAAACCGGACCTCCTTAAACCCAACGCCGAAGAACTGGCGGAACTGGCTGCTGCAGCCGGCTTCGCCTCCCCGGCCACCGCTGACGAACTGGAAGCGGACCCGGCTGCTGCCGCAGCAGCAGCCGCCGCCGTCGTACGTTCCGGTGTGGGTGCTGTGCTGGCAACTCTCGGATCAAAGGGAGCTGTCCTGGTAACGGCCGACGGCGCGTGGCTGGCCACGCACCCGCCGGTCGCCGCGGTCAGTACGGTCGGTGCGGGCGATTCGGCCCTCGCAGGCTACCTGCTCGCCCACGGCCAGGGCGCCGCCCCGGCCGATTGCCTTCGTCAGGCCGTGGCCCATGGTGCCGCAGCCGCCTCCCTGCCCGGTTCCACAGTTCCGGCAGTTCACCAAACCACCCCGGATGCCGTAACCATCACGGCCCTTCGAAAGGATTGACAGTGACCCAGCTCATCACCACGGAACTGGTCGAGCTCGACCAGAACCTGGGCAACGCGCCCGAGGCGGTGATCCGGCACCTGGCAAGCAAGGTAGCTGCCGCCGGACGCGCAACAGAAGTTGAAGGCCTCTTCGCCGATGCCTACGCCCGCGAGCAGAAGACCGCCACGGGCATCCCTGGCGGCATTGCCATCCCGCACTGCCGCTCCGCCGCAGTAACGGAACCAACCCTGGCCATGGCCCGCCTCAACCCCAAGGTGGACTTCGGCGCCAAGGACGGCCCAGCAGACCTGATCTTCTTCATCGCAGCCCCGGACGGCGCGGACCAGGAGCACCTCAAGCTGCTGTCCAAGCTCGCCCGGTCCCTGATCAAGAAGGACTTCACCGCCGCCCTGCGCAACGCTTCCTCCCGCGAGGAGATCGTGGAACTGGTGGACGGCGCACTCGCTGACAAGCCAGCCGCCCATGCAGCGCCGGTTTCGGCAGGCGTTTCTGCGGGCGGTTCCCTGAACGCTTCCGGGCAGTCCGGGGCCTCCGCAGTAGCCGCGGCAGGTTCAGACGGCTCCGCCGCCCCGGGACCCAAGCGTCTCGTCGCCGTAACAGCATGCCCCACCGGCATCGCCCACACCTACATGGCAGCCGACTCCCTCGTCGCCGCTGCCCAGGAGGCAGGCGTCGACCTGCAGGTGGAAACCCAGGGTTCCTCCGGCGCCAAGCCGCTGGACCCCGCCGTTATCGCCGCAGCGGACGCCGTCATCTTCGCCGTGGATGTGGACGTGCGCGGCAAGGAACGCTTTGCCGGCAAGCCCGTGATCAACGCCCCGGTCAAGCGCGGCATCGATGAGCCCGCCAAGATGGTCCAGGAAGCATTGGCCGCCGCGGACAACCCGAACGCCCGCCGCGTCCCGCACTTCGGTGCCGAGGAACAGGCAGAGCACGACGCCGAGGAAAAGGGCGAGCACATCGGCCAGAAGCTGAAGCGCGCACTCCTCACCGGCGTGAGCTACATGATTCCGTTCGTCGCCGGCGGCGGCCTGCTGATCGCCCTCGGCTTCCTGCTGGGCGGCTACGACATCACCGAGGTTGCGGACACGGTGGTTGTGGAGAACAACTTCGGCAACCTTCCTGAGGGCGGGCTGACCACCTACCTCGGCGCAGTGCTGTTCAAGATCGGCGCCCTGTCCATGGGATTCCTTGTCCCTGCACTCGCCGGTTACATCGCCTACGCAATTGCGGACCGGCCGGGCATTGCACCCGGTTTCGTTGCCGGTGCAGTCTCCGGGTTCATGGGCGCCGGCTTCCTCGGCGGCATCGTCGGCGGCCTGCTCGCCGGCTACATGGCTCACCTGATCGGGACCTGGCAGGTTCCGCGCTGGCTCCGCGGCCTGATGCCCGTGGTGATCATCCCGCTGCTCGCTTCCATCTTCGCCTCCGGCCTGATGTTCCTGGTCCTCGGCGGCCCTATCGCCGGCCTCACGCTGGCCCTCAACGGCTGGCTGTCCGGGATGACCGGCGCGTCCGCCGTCGTCCTCGGGATCATCCTCGGCCTGATGATGTGCTTCGACCTCGGCGGCCCGGTCAACAAGGTGGCTTACGCCTTTGCAGTCGCAGGCCTGAGCGCCGGCAGCGCCGACAACCAGGCACCGTGGCAGATCATGGCAACCGTTATGGCCGCCGGCATGGTCCCGCCATTGGCGATGGCCCTGGCCACGGTCCTGGACAAGAAGCTCTTCAGCCTGGCCGAGCGTGAAAACGGCAAGGCCGCCTGGCTGCTGGGTGCGTCGTTCATCTCAGAAGGTGCCATCCCCTTCGCCGCGGCCGACCCGCTGCGCGTCATCCCCGCAAGCATGGTAGGCGGTGCACTCACTGGCGCACTGTGCATGGCTTTCAACGTCACCTCGCAGGCACCCCACGGCGGCCTCTTCGTGTTCTTTGCCATCGGCAACCTGCTGATGTTCGTGATCTCGATCATCGCCGGAACCATTGTCAGCGCGCTGGCAGTGGTGGCACTGAAGCGTTGGGCTGCCCCCAAGAGCGCTGCTACGGTGGAGACCGTTCCAGCAACGGTCTGACCTGCCTCACCCACTACCTGTCCGGCGCTGAACGCCAGCCGCCCGGAAGACAAAGGAGCAAAAATGCCAGAACGCACAGCAACCGTCGCCAGCCGTGTGGGCCTGCACGCCCGCCCCGCCGCCATCTTTGCCGAGGCAGCAGGAGAATACGACCTGGACATCACCATCGCCCGCGAAGGCGAACCGGCCGATGAGGCCATGGATGCCGCGAGCATCCTCTCCCTCATGAGCCTGGGCGCCTCACACGGGGACGTGGTAGTCCTCCGCGCCGAAGGCGACGGCGCTGACACCGCCCTGGACCACCTGGTCCAGATCCTCGAAACGGATCACGACGCCGAGTAGCGGCACCGCAGCCCAGGCAGCTAAGCAGCGGCCGCCGTCGGACTTTCCCTCCCTGGGGAGTCCGACGGCGGCCGTTGCGTTTAAGCGGTCCCCTCCCTACCCAAGCAGGTAGCCCTACGTGTCGTTACGGCGCCTATAACGACACGTAGGGCTACAGGTCAGCGTGTGATAGTTTTCCGGCTTGTCTTCCTGGCCTCCCAGAGGACTGAAGTGCGTGTAAACCAGCTTTCGGCCGGGTTCCACTTCAAGGATCACTCCCTTGTCCTGGTACTCCTTGCCCTCCCAGCTGCCACTCCAGGTGATGGGTCCGCCCACAGTCCAGTCCGTGCCGAGCTCGGTGCCGAACATAAAAATCCTCGTGGCAGCCGGGTCCGTGATGATGTCCCACACCCTGGCGGGCGGTGCTTCGACAGTGACCGAGGACGTGGCGACATAATCACCCGGCATTACCCTTGGCCTTTTTGGCGGTAAACAGCAGGTACTCCCACTCCATCTGGAAGGGGGTGTCGCCATGGGCGTCGCCAAACGACTCGGCCAGGTCCGTCAGCGCCTTGTCCAGCTCCTTGACCTTGTCCCCGTCCTCGGCGATGAACTTGTACACGGAAATCGTGGGGCCGTAGTGAGACTTGAAGTAGCGCACGAAGTCCTCCGGCTGGTGGAAGCTGTGCACCGCCAAAGTCTTTTTCCGGGCGTTGGTTTCGGTGATCCTGTCACCGAAGAGTTCGCGGAGGTGGTCCTCGCTCCCCCACAGCGGTGCGGGCTGGGCACCCGGCGGCGGTGGCGGGGCAAACGGCTTCAAGGTGGCGAACATCCTGCCGATGAACCCCTCAGGTGTCCAGCTGAGAAGTCCGATGGTGCCACCCGGTTTGCACACGCGCAGGAGCTCATCGGCTGCCGGCTGGTGATGGGGCGCGAACATCACGCCGAGGCAGGACATTACGGTGTCGAACTCGGCGTCGGCGAAAGGCAGCGCCTCCGCGTCCCCTTCTTTCCATTCCAGCTCCACTCCGCGGTCCGCTGCCTGGTGGCGGCCGGCGTCGAACAGTTCCGGGGTGAGGTCGCTCGCCACAACCTTCGCACCCATCATGGCGGCGGGGATCGCCGCATTGCCCGCCCCCGCGGCGACGTCGAGGACCCGCTGCCGGGAGTTGATGCCGCAGGCTTCCACAAGGATGGCCCCCAGCTCCGGCAGCAATTCACTCGCGAGCGCAGGATAATCCCCTGACGCCCACATCGCACGATGCTTCTGCTTGAGCGCCCGGTCCGCCTCGAGGACATCGGTTTGGTCATCCATGACTGTGCCTCTCTACCGTGATGGTTCGTCAGTGAGTGAACAGCGCGCTGCGGCCACAGCGGAGGCTGCGATGCGACTCATTGTGAACTCGCCGAACTCGGCTGTAAAGAGAGCAGCCGTAAGGGACCCGCTGCGGTAGGCCGCGCAGGCAGACCGCTGGTAAAACCAGTGCCGGCTACCGAAAAGCAAGCAAGCTTAGTAGTTTCGTAGTCATGGCATCAACCCCGGGAAAAGACGCCGCCGGCCACGGACCCTCACGCCGGCTTGCGCGCCCTGGTGCCCGTTGCCTTGCTGGTGGTGGTTTTAGCGGCCGGTTTGGCACTGGACTTGGCCGGCGAGGACTTCGCCGCAGTGGATGTGTCCGCCTTGGACTTTACTGTGCCGGCCTTGGCTGTAGTGGATTTTGCCGCACTCGCCTTCGCTGTGCTGGTCTTCGCCGTGCTGGTCTTCGCGGCCGCCGACTTCGCAGCGCCGGACTTGCTCTCACCCGACGTGGAATCCGAGGACTTGCTGGCGGTGGCCCTCTTGCGCGCCGGTTTGGCGGCCTCTTCGTCGTCTCCGGAGGATTCATTGCCCGAGTCCCCGCCATCCGAATCGGCGGCGGCATCGGCCCCGCCCCCGCGTTTCCGGTCAAGGCTCCGTTTCAGTGCCTCCATCAGGTCGATGACTTCGCCCTTGCCGCCTTCGCCGGCTTCCACACCGAAGGTTTCCTCGGTATCCAGGGAGTCGCCCTGCTCCAGTTTGGCCTCGATGAGCTGGCGCAGCTGCACCTGGTAGTCATCCGTGAAGTGCGCGGGATCAAAGTCGGCCGCCATGGACTCCACGAGCGCCGCAGACATATCGCGTTCCTGCGGGGAGATCTTGATGGATGCATCCAGGGAAGGGAAGTTGGCTTCGCGCACCTCGTCCGGCCAGAGCAGGGATTGGAGCACCAGGACGTCGTCCTTGATCCGCAGGGCCCCCAGCCGGGTCTTCTCGCGCAGGGCGAACTGGACGATGGCCACCCGGTCAGTGTCCTCCAGCGCCCGGCGCAGCAGGACGTAGGCCTTGGGCGACTTGGAGTCCGGCTCCAAGTAGTAGCTCTTCTCGAACATCATGGGTTCAAGCTGCTCGGACGGAACGAACTGCACCACTTCGATCTCGTGGCTGTTCTCGGCGGGAATGGCCTTGAGTTCGTCCTTGGACAGGATCACCGTCCGGCCGTCCTCCTCGTAGGCCTTTTCGATGTCCGAATAATCGATGACCTGGCTGCACACTTCGCACCTGCGCTGGTAGCGGATCCGGCCGCCGTCGGCATTGTGGACCTGGTGCAGACTGATGTCATGATCTTCGGTTGCGCTGTAGACCTTCACGGGCACGTTGACCAGGCCGAACGCGATGGCACCTTTCCAGATGGCTCTCATTCCCTAAGTCAACATCACGCAGCCCCGGAGGTGAAGCCCCATGGCCGCAGCTAAGGAGCGTGTCCGGGTTGCCGGCAGGGAATTGACGCTCACCAACCTGGGTAAAGTCATCTACCCGGAGACCGGCACCACCAAGGCGGACGTGCTCGCCTACTACGCAGCGGTGGCACACGTCCTGATCCCGGCGGCCGCCAACAGGCCGGCCACCAGGAAGCGGTGGGTTAATGGCGTGGGTACTGCGGGGAAGCCCGGCGAGGTGTTCTTCCAAAAGAACCTTGAGGACTCCGCTCCCGGCTGGCTCCCGCGCGCGGCCATTACCCACAAAGACCGGACCATCCACTATCCGATGGTCAACGACCCCGCGACGCTCACCTGGTTTGGCCAGATCAACTCGCTGGAAATCCATGTTCCCCAGTGGCAGGTGGACTCCCACGGCAACCAGCTCAATCCGGACCGGCTTGTCCTGGACCTGGATCCCGGTGAAGGCGCCGGCCTGGAAGAGTGCGTGGAAGTGGCCCTCCTGGCCCGCTCAATCCTCGAGGACGTCGGCCTGGATCCCGTCCCCGTAACCAGCGGCAGCAAGGGCATCCATCTCTACGCACCCCTGGACCGGAGCCAGACCTCGGATCAGATCTCGGCCTTTGCCCGTGAGCTGGCACGCGCCTTGGAAGCGGACCATCCGAATCTTGCGGTCAGCGACATGAAAAAGACCCTGCGCAAGGGCAAGGTGCTGGTGGACTGGAGCCAGAACAACGCGGCCAAAACCACCATCGTGCCCTACTCGCTCCGGGGCCGTCCCGCCCCGATGGTCGCCGCGCCCCGGACCTGGCAGGAGATCGGCTCGCCAGGCCTGACGCACCTGGACTACCTGGCCGTGCTGCAACGGGTGCAGGAAGGCACGGACCCCTTTGCCGCCGTCGTGAACGCCGCCGGCCGGGACCCCGAGGTACGCATCGAACATCACGACGGCAACCCCCGCCTGGGCAAGTACCGGTCCATGCGGGACCCGCAGAAAACACCCGAGCCCTTCTCCGGCGCCGCCGGCAGCGGCGACGCCTTCGTTATCCAGGAGCACCACGCCAGCCGGCTGCACTTCGACCTCCGCCTCGAGCACGACGGCGTCCTGGTGTCCTGGGCCTTGCCAAAGGGGGTGCCGGAATCCGGCGGCAAGAACCACCTGGCCGTCCAGACAGAGGACCACCCGCTGGACTACCTCACTTTCCAGGGCACCATTCCCAAAGGGGAGTATGGCGCCGGCGAGATGACCATCTGGGATACCGGCACGTATGAACTGCATAAGTGGATCAACGGCAGGGAAGTCATCGTTACCCTGACCGGTTCCGAAGGCGGCGGGCTGGGCGGCACCCGAAAGTTCGCCCTGATCCATACGGGCCGGGGGCAGGGCAAGGACTCCGAGGGCCAGTGGCTGATCCACCTCATGGACAAGGAGCATGCCAGCAGCCGGCACCGGCCTGCGCCGGCGCGGGAGGAGGAGCCCGAAGAAGCCGAGGACGAGGCTGACGAGGCTGCCGAGGTGCATGAGGAGGCGCCGGACACTGCAAGGCCGGAGCAGGAAGAGGAGCCGGAGGAAGCCCGAGAGCCGGACCACCAAGAAGCTGAAGAAACCTCTCCGGCGCCCCCTTCAGCCGCCGCTTCCGCATCACCTGAGGATTACAGCCCCATGATGGCCACCGCGGGGACAACAGCCGATCTGCAGGGGAGCAACTGGCAGTTCGAGCTCAAGTGGGACGGCGTCCGTGCCATCCTCGTAGCGGACGAGGTTGAAGTAAGGATCTTCAGCCGCAACGGAAACGACGTCAGCAAGACCTACCCCGAGTTCACGGACCGGAACTGCTGGCCGCCCCAGCCGTTCGTCGCGGACGGCGAGATCATCTCCGTCGGGCCCTCAGGCAGGCCGGACTTCGGACTGCTTCAGGGGCGCATGAAGCTCACCCGGCCCGGCGACGTCGCCAAAGCGCGCAGGGCCATCCCCGTCCGGCTGATGCTTTTTGACCTGCTCTACGACGCCGGCACGGACCTTCGCAGGCTGCCCCTCGCCAAACGGCGCCACCGGCTGGAGGAGTTCTTCAGCCCGTCGGACTGCCCGGTGGATCTTTCAACTGTGCTGGAAGACCGGGTGGAGCACATCCTGGAAAGCGCCCAGGAACTGGGCCTCGAAGGCGTGATGGCGAAGCGCACGGACAGCCGCTACGTTAGCGGGCAACGGACGCGGACCTGGATCAAGCTCAAGCTCGACCAGACCCAGGAGGTGGTGGTGGGCGGCTGGCGGCCGGGCAAGGGTGCCCGCCGGGACTCGGTGGGTTCGCTGCTGGTGGGCATCCCGGAGGGAAGAAACCTGCGCTACGTGGGCAGGGTGGGCAGCGGTTTCAGTTTCCGCGAACTGACGGAACTCCGGCAGACCGTGGAACGGCTTGCCCGAAAGACATCTCCCTTCCAGGACGTTCCGCGCGAGGACTCGGCGGATGCGCACTGGGTAACCCCTCAACTGGTGGGTGAAGTGACGTACAGCGAATGGACCGGGACGGGCCGGCTTCGGCATCCGGTGTGGCGGGGTTGGCGGCTGGACAAGGACCCGGCGGACGTGGTGGACGAAGCCTGACACTGGTAGGAGCGCCCGCTGCTTGCGCAGGGGGCGCTCCTTATGGCTGTCGCTGGTCAGGTGCTTTCTAGCCAATCAGGGTGGTGATGAGCCTGATGGAGGAGGCGATGATAGCGATGAGGCCAAAGGCTCCGAAGAGGTTGTGCCACCACCTGTTGCGGAGGTCGCCCATGACGGAGCGCCTGTTGGCCATGATGACGATCAGGACGCCGAGCATGGGTGCGATGAGCACGGTGAGGGATTGGGCGATGACGATCAGTGCCACGGGCGAGGCTTGGAATGACAGGGTGATGATCAGTCCGAAGGCAAGGATCATGCCGGTGACGATGCGGGCGGCAGGCGATCCGGCTTCGGCGCCCCGGCCCATGGCGTCGGAGAGCATGGTGCCTCCGGCGGTGGCGTTGGCGATCATGGATGAAAAGGCTGCTCCGGAGAGGCCGAGTGCGAAGAGCATCGCGCCGACGGGGCCTGCCAGGGGCGTGAAGATGGAGGCGAGGGCGTTGATGGTTCCGGCCTCAGCTCCGGTTTTGCCGAGGACGGCTGCGGCGACCATGATGACGAGCGCGGTCATGATGCCGGGGGCGACGATGCCGGGGATGGTGTCGACGAGGGTGATGTCGCGGTAGTCGGCTCGGGTGCGGCGGTGTTCCTTGATGCCGTAGGAGGTGTAGAAGGCGGCGTTGATGGAGAAGTTGGTGCCCACGAGTGCGACGATGAGGATCTCGCTTCCGGCGGGAAGGGTGGGGACCATGCCCTCAAGGGAGCGGTACCAGTCGGGCTGGGCGACCACTGTGCTGGCGATGAAGGCGATGCCCATGAGGACGACGATGGCCAGGAGGGCCTTTTCGACGATTCCGTAGACGTTCTTGAAGGCCAGGACGAAGGCGACGGCGGCGGTGCAGACGACGGTCCACAGGACCGGGGATCCGCCGAAAATGAGGGAAAGTCCCAGCCCGGATCCGACGGCGTTGCCGACGGAGAACATCAGCGTTATGCCGAAGACGCCGAAGCCGGCCAGGACGCCCACCCATTTGCCCAGGTGTTCTTTGATGGAAGTAATAAGAGACACGGGTGTGGCGATCCCGAGCCGGACGCTCATGTCGGTGAAGAAGATCATCAGGATGGTGGAGACGGCGATGACCCAAACGAGGCTGTAGTCGAAGCGGCTGCCGGCCTGGACGGCGGTGGTCAGGTTGCCGGGGCCGAACTGCCAGGCTCCGACGACGAATGCCGGGCCCATGAGGGCAAGGTAGCCAAGGAATGTTCGGTGCTTTTTTGTGGTGCCTTGGGTCGGGTTTCCTTGCTGGGTTGCCATCTGATCTTCCGTGGTTCCGGGGTGGGTGATGGTCTTATTCTGCTCGCGCATCGGCGAGTCCTCCTTATACAGCGACATTGCTGGGGGCGTCGTTGGCCCGGGGTGGAGAGTAAAAGCTGGGGCACGGGCGGCGGGCCAAGAGCCCGCCCCCCGTGAGGACCCGTGAAGGGTGGGATCAGGCGCTGACGGTGACCTTGCCGATGTTTGCGGCAGCGAAGGCTTCCGCAATTTCGGTATCGGCGCCCTCGGGCAGGGGCAGGAGCGGGGTGCGCACTGTGGCGTGGTCCAGAATGCCGCGGTTCACGAGGCCCCACTTCAAGGCGACGGTGCCCTCCATGTGGGACCCGCGGTGGTAAACGTTCTTGGTCACCGGCAGCAACCGCTCATGGATGGCGTGGGCACGCTTGTAGTCCTGCGCCTTCCCGGCCTCGATCAGTTCGACGAGCAGTTCGGGGGCGATGTTGCCGTAGCCGACGAGCAGACCGTCGACATCGAACATCGTCGGCAGCAGGTACTCGTCATGGCAGGACAGCACCTGCAGCTCGGGGTACGCGGCGCGCAGCGCGGGGATCTCGGTGTACCACCGGCGCATGTTCCGGACACCGTTCTTCGTGGCAAAGACGCCTTCCTGGCCGGCGATCTCCAGCTGGGTGTCGAGGTCGTAGGTCGCCTTGGTGTTGTCGGGGTACTGGAACAGGATCAGCGGCAGGCCGGACTCTTCATAGATCTCCTGGTAGCGCGACTGGGGCGCGCCATTCTGGTATCCGAAGCGCAGCCACCCGTGCGAGGGGTAGACGAGACCAGCTGACGCGCCGGCCTCGACGGCCTTCTTGGCCTCGAGGGCCGCGGTCTTGTTGCCTTCCTTCGTGATGCCCGCCACGACCGGTACACGGCCGTCGGTCGACGCCACGAACGCGCGGATAACGTCCAGCTGCTCCTCTTCGGTGAGGAACGTGCCTTCGCCGGCGTGCCCCAGGACGACGAGGCTTTTCACGCCCTCGATCGATCCGAGCCACGAGCCCAGACGCTGGATCGCAGCGAAGTCGACAGCGCCATCTTCGGTGAACGGGGTGACAGGTGCGGGGCTGAGTCCGCGGAGATCGAGTGTCATTACAGCTACCTTCTTGTCTTCATTGATGGTCGGCAGTCCCGCCGGTTGAAAACGTTTGCGGGAACGTTTTCAATATTGCAACGTGTCCCAGCTCACTGTCAAGAGAACGTTTGCAAAAAGGGGGAATAGAGTGTCTGTTACGCCCCTTTCGAAGAGGAGAACCAGCATGGAACCGGCGGCTCCCGGCATGATCGTCACACTCAAGGACGTTGCTGCGGCCAGCGGCGTGAGCCTCTCCACCGCCAGCCGCGCCCTGGATGAACGTACGACGTCGCGTTCGGCAGCAGCCGCGCATGTCAGGAAAATAGCCGAGGAGCTTGGCTATCGCCGCAACTCCTTCGCATCCAACCTCCGCCGGGGTGAGACCCGGACCCTCGGCGTGCTCGTGCCGCGGCTCAGCGACACGGTAATGGCCCTGATGTTCGAGGAACTCGAGCGGGTGGCGTCGGACCGCGGATACTTTGCCATGGTTGCAACCAGCGGCGATGATCCCGACGACGAACGCCGGGCAGCGGAAACCCTCCTGGACCGCAATGTGGACGGGCTGATCCTGGCCACGGCCCGAATCGACGACGATTTGCCCAAGCACCTGCGTGAACGGGGTGTGGCGCACGCGCTGGTCCTTCGCACCGACGGTGTCAGCCCCTCGGCTCTTGGCGACGATGAGGTGGGCGGATACCTGGCGGTCCGGCATCTGATTGATCTTGGGCACCGTGACATCGGGGTAGTGACCGGACCGTCCTTTACCTCCACCGGGATAGCCCGCCTCGCCGGTGCCCGCAAAGCCCTGGAGGGTGCAGGCATCCAGGCCCGGGAAGACTGGCTGATTGCCGCCGGCTATGGCATCGAAAGCGGGTTCTCCGCCGCGGAATCTTTGCTGTCCGGCGACTCTGGAAAACGTCCCAGCGCGGTGTTTGCCGCCAACGACAACCTGGCCATGGGGGTTATCGCCGCCGCCCACCGCCTCGGTATCACCGTGGGAGAAGACCTGGCCCTGGTCGGCTACAACGACATACCCCTCGCCTCCCGCCTTCCAACCCCGCTCACTTCGGTGCGGGTGCCCCTGGACCAGATCGCAGCCAATGCGATCGACCTCATCGTAAATCCCGGCAAGGAACCCAGGATCCGGAAATCCCTGCCCACGCTCATGCCCCGCCAGTCGAGCGGTTCCCCCCGATATTCAGCACCGCAGGCGCCTTGAAAGGCTCCCGGCCAGAAATACTTTGGCGCATGCGGCATTCTGAATAAGAATTTTCCTGGTTCCTGTCGATCCGGTGCCCGCCCGTTCGACGCGATAGTAGAAGGACGCATCAGGCGTCCTCAATCAGAAGGAGAAGAACCGTGAAGTTCATGCTGATAATGCGCGCTACGGACGAGGCCAAGAAGGCTTACGAAACGGCGGACATCGAACAGATCATTAACGCGATGGGCGCCTACAATGAATCCCTCATGAAGGCCGGGGTTCTGCTGGCCGGTGAGGGGCTCGCCGATGATATGAGCGAAGCGTTCGTTGTCGACTTTTCAGGCGAGAACCCCATTGTTACCGACGGCCCGTACGGGGAAACCCATGAACTGTTCAACGGATTCTGGATCATCCAGACCGCCAGCAAGGAAGAGGCGGCCCAGTGGGCCAGCCGCTGCCCCTTGGGCCCGGGCAACAAACTCGAAGTCCGCCGCGTGACCGATATGAGCGACTTCGAGGACTTCTCGGACAACGAGTTCCTGCAAAAGGAAGCCGGCTGGCGCGAGGAACTGAACCAGCCCTAGCCACATGGCAGACAAGGACCTGCCCACGCCGGCGATCCAGCGCACCCTGGACGCCGTGTGGCGGATCGAAAGCGCGCGGATCGTCGCCACGCTTTCCAAGGTGACTGGCGACGTCGGCCTGGCTGAAGACCTTGCTCAAGAAGCGCTGCTCGACGCCCTGACGCAGTGGCCGGGGTCGGGCGTCCCGGAAAACCCGGGCGCCTGGCTCACGGCCGTGGCGAAGCGCAAGGCCATAGATGCCTGGCGCCGCCGGGAGCGGCTGGACGAACGCTACCGCGCGATTGCCCATGACCTCAGGGAGATGACTGAAGACCAGTGGCAGCCGATCCCCGATGACGTGCTTCGGCTCGTCTTCATCGCCTGCCACCCTGTGCTCTCCCGCGAGGGGCAGGTCTCCTTGACGCTGCGAACCGTCGGTGGCCTGACCACCGAGGAGATCGCACGGATGCTGCTCGTTCCCGTCGCCACCGTCCAGCAGCGCATCGTACGGGCAAAGAAAACCCTGTCGGCCGCCCACGTGCCCTTTGACACCCCCGACCCCAACGAGTGGAACGCGCGCCTGGGCGCGGTACTGGCGGTGCTGTACCTCATCTTCACCGAAGGTTATGCCGCCACAACCGGTGACAGGTGGATCCGGACCGAGGTCGCCAATGAGGCCCTGCGCCTTGGCCGCGTGCTCGCCGGCCTGCTGCCGCGGGAGCCTGAAGTTCACGGACTCGTAGCGCTGATGGAGTTCCAGGCGTCCCGGTTCGCCGCCCGCGTCAACCGCGACGGCAGCCCAATCCTGCTCGCTGACCAGGACAGGTCGCGCTGGGACCGGACGCAGATCGGCCGTGGCCTTACCTCCCTGGCCCGTGCCGATGCGCTCGGCCGCGGAAGGGGGAGCTACTGCCTGCAGGCTGCCATCGCCCAATGCCACGCCACTGCCAGCAGTTTCGAAGAAACGGACTGGAACAGGATTGTGCTGCTCTATGAAGCCCTGGGACGCCTGGCGCCCAGCCCCGTCGTCGAACTCAACCACGCGGTAGCGGTTTCCATGGCCACCGGACCTGCCGCCGCCCTGAGGATCGTGGACCGCCTCGTTGCCGAGGGCGCCCTCCGCCGCTCACACCTGCTGCCCAGCATCCGGGGAGAGCTGCTCACCAAGCTCGGGAGAACCGACGAGGCCAAATCAGAGCTGCTTCAGGCAGCCCAACTCACGGCCAACGAACAACAAAAGGCTGTTCTGCTCGCCAAGGCGGCTGCCCTCTGACCCCTGGGGAATGCAGCAGGCAGGGACAACCCAGTCCTGGGCTTTGCCTGGTCAGGCTGATGGGGACACCGGATTCCGGTGTCCCCATTCCTTCACGGTCCTACGACGTCGGTGTCCTCCGTTTGCCTCAATGTCCTCAGGACGAGTGCGGCATCTGTGGCCGGCTGGTGCGGTGGACCGCCGTGACGGCAGCCCCCTGCCCCATCCGGCCAAAGCCGGAACCGCGTTCCTTCGGATGCCGCCGCTTCCCGTTACCATCGGGCCACCTTTGCTGCCCGCCCGCTCCCATGGGAGATAGCGGGGCCGCCGCGCCAGGCATGTCCGGGGCGTCCATTGCCTCCGCCAGGTGGCTCGCCAGCTCCGGAGCGATGTGCTTGTTGTTTTCGTCAGCCATTTGTTCTTCCTTTCCCGCAACGCAATGAAATGAAGTGCTACCAATCGAGGCCAGCCAGGGCCTTTTTGTGACTGTCAGAGCGGCCGGCCATGCCCGGCCGCAGGCGTCCGCCTACCTAAAAGAAAGTGTTCCCATGGCACAACCTTAGGGAAGCGCCGGGCACCTGTGAACCCCCATAAAAGAGGTGGGCAAAAAGGACGACGGCGGCTCTGCCGGGTCGTGGAGGAGAGCTCAGGAAGCCGTGGCCGGCATCACTTTTTCGCGTGTGAAGCGTTCAAAACGACGGCAAGGGGAGCCGACAGCGAAAAAAATTCGGTGACAAGGGCGCCCGACCCCGCAGATCCCCATAACGGCGCGGGAAAAGCCGGGAAAGAAATCTCAAGGAAACGGCACGAAAAGCCCCAAAAAGGGGTGATCCTACGGCATGGACCGCGCAGACGCTACGGCATTCGCGTAAAATTGAAGGCCTGCCCGGAGCGGGGCAGCTACAAGTCGCAAGCAAATGACCTCCACGGGAGTCGCCCAAATGCCCACAGACCGAAGCATCACCGACTCTTCCGCAGGCGTATACAACGCCGCCGGAACCAACCAAGCTACACCCCCAGGCACCCCACCCGCGGCTGCCAAGGGACCACGCAAGCCAAACATTTTGAAGCGCCGCCGGCTCAAGGAGTCGGACGTCAACGTTGTTAACCAGCCCATGCTGAAGAAAGCCCTGGGCGGAACCATCGTAGGCAACACCATGGAGTGGTACGACGTCGGCGTGTTCGGCTACCTCATCACCACCATGGGTCCGGTCTTCCTGCCGGAGTCCGACCCCACCACCCAGACCCTCTTCCTGCTGGGTACCTTTGCCGCCACGTTCATCGCCCGCCCCCTGGGCGGCGTCATCTTCGGCTGGATGGGCGACAAGATGGGCCGGCAGAAGATCCTCGCCGCCACGCTGATGATCATGGCGGCAAGCACGTTCGCCATTGGACTCCTTCCCGGCTACGCCCAGATCGGACTGTGGGCGGCAGGCCTGCTGGTGCTGTTGAAGATCGTGCAGGGCTTCTCCACCGGCGGCGAATATGCCGGCGCCACCACCTTCGTCAGCGAGTACGCTCCGGACAAGCGCCGCGGCTTCTTCGCAAGCTTCCTGGATATGGGCAGTTACCTTGGTTTCGCCCTCGGCGCGGCCCTGGTGTCCGCCCTGCAGCTGACTCTGGGCCAGGCGGCCATGGAGGAGTGGGGCTGGCGCATCCCGTTCTTGGTGGCCGGTCCGCTGGGCCTGATTGCCGTCTACTTCCGCAGCAAGATTGAGGAGTCCCCCCAGTTCCAGGCGACCCTGGACGCCCAGGAAGACCTCGCCAAGCATGCCGCTGCCTCGGAGGAAGCCACGGCCAAGGGCCCGGTGGGAATCGTCAAGGCCTACTGGCGCTCCATCATCGTGGCGATGATCCTGGTTGCGGCCGCCAACACCGCGGGTTACGCCCTGACCTCCTACATGCCCACCTACCTCACGGAGTCCAAGGGCTACGACGAGGTGCACGGTACCCTGCTGACCATCCCAGTGCTGGTCGTCATGAGCCTCTGTATCCCCCTCACGGGCAAGCTGTCCGACCGGATCGGCCGCCGCCCCGTGCTGTGGATCGGTGCGCTGAGCACAGTGGTCCTGGCCTCCCCGGCCTTCCTGCTGATCGGCATCGGCGAAATCTGGTCCACGCTGGCCGGGCTTTCCCTGATCGCCTTCCCGGTGACGTTCTACGTGGCCAACCTCGCCTCCGCGCTGCCGGCCCAGTTCCCCACCTCCAGCCGGTACGGCGCCATGGGCATCGCGTACAACTTCTCGGTGGCCATCTTCGGCGGAACGACGCCTTTCATCGTGGCAGCCCTGATCAGCGCCACGGGCAACGACATGATGCCGGCCTACTACCTGATGGGAACCTCCCTGGTGGGCGCCGTTGCCATCTACTTCCTGAAGGAATCGGCCCAGCGCCCGCTGCCGGGTTCCATGCCAAGCGTGGATACCCAGGCGGAGGCCCGCGAATTGGTGGCCACGCAGGACGAGAACCCGCTGATCGACCTGGACGAACTCCCGTTCGAGGCCCAGGACATCACGGATTCGAGTGCAGCCGATAAGGTTCCGGCCCGGGTTTAGCAGGGCGGCAACCGGCAGGCGGTGGCACCCAGCCACTCCCCCACGGGCAGGGCTAGCAGCAACGCTCCAGGGCCCGTCATGCACAGCTTCCCGGAAAGCTGAGCATGACGGGCCTTCGCCATGCAACGCCCGCACCCCGATGTCGCTTTATGTCCCCCGACGCCCGGAGAAATGGCCTGACCCGCGAAGCCGGTGATACGTTCCGAAGGGATCCGGAAGGGATCCGGAAAAAAGCAGGAAAGGTGCGGCATGAAGCTTCTGATGGAGCAGGTGCGCGCCCTTCACCGGCTGGAACCCGCCAACCGTGACCATCTCGCAGCCCTGCGGGTAGCCCTCAGTGTTGCAGTTCCTTCGCTGCTGCTCCTCGCCGCCGGCCGCACAGACCTCATCATGTACGCCGTCTTCGGTGCGCTGACGGGCATGTACGGGCGCTCCGAGCCGCACCAGCTCCGCCTCCGGCACCAGTCCCAGGCCGCAGTGGTCCTGCTGTGCGGCGTTGCGGCAGGCCTGTTCCTGTCCGTCAACCACCTCCACTCCTGGTGGCTCGTCGCTGTCGAAGCGGTGCTGGCCGGCGCGGGATCCGTTTTTGCGGACCGGGTGCGGCTGAAACCCAACGGGCCCTTCTTTGGCATCCTCGCGCTGGGGGCCTGCGCCTCGGTACCTGCGGCGGTTCCCTGGCAGGTGGCCATGCTGATCGCCGCAGGGTCCGCCGCCTTCTCCATTCTGGTGGGGTTCGGGGGCTGGATCCGCAGCAGGTCCTGGTACCGCGGCGCTGTCCGGAACGTTCCCGCCATGCACCCCGCCGGCCGTGCTGAGTTGTTGGTGCACGCAGCCCGCTACGTTCTGGCCGTGGGAGCTGCCGGCACCGTCGGCGTCCTGTCCGGCAGCGGCCACCCGCACTGGGCTATGGCCGCCGCTGCGGTACCCCTTGCCGGGGCCGACCTCCCCAGCAGCGTCCGCCGCGGGATCCACCGCATCGTGGGGACATTCCTCGGTTTGGCGGTCACCGCCGTCGTTATCCTTCCCGGCCCCTGGTCCCTGGCCGGGCTGTTCCCGGGCCGGCAGGCCGTGGTGCTTGCCCTCCTGGTGATCCTCTTCCAGTTCACTACCGAGCTGTTTATGGCCCGCCACTACGGCCTGGCCATGGTTTCGTTTACGCCGGTAATCCTGCTGATTACCCAGCTCGCCGCGCCCATCGACCCCGCGGTGCTGATCCTGGAGCGCGGCGTCGAGACGCTGGTCGGTGCATTGGTGGGCATCGCGGTGGTGGTAGCCGTCCGCCGGTCCGGGACCCGCAGCCCGCGGGCATTGCTTGGCCTCGCGCCCCTATTTCGGCTTCCGCGGAGGACCCGCCAGTAGTTTGGCTGGCGCCACCCGGGCAACCGCCGCCAGTACCTTGTACCGCCTGGACGGGATGGAAACCGCTTTGCCCCGCTGGTTGTCCGCCAGGCCGTCCCGGACCACCCGGTCTGCGTGCAGCCAGGCCCACGAGGGCGCCACCGATTTGTCCATGCCCATCCGGTCGTGGAACTCCGTATGGGTGAAGCCAGGGCATACGGCGGTGACCTTAATGCCCCGCTGCCGGTAGGCGAGGTTCGCCCACCGGCTGAAGCTGACCAGCCACGCCTTCGCCGCGGAGTAGGTTCCACGCGGGAGGAAAGCGGCGATGCTGGCCACGTTGATGATCCGGCCACCGCCGCGTTCCAGCATCCCTTTCAGCGCAGCATGGGTGAGCTCCATGGCCGTCTCGCCGTGCAGCTTCAGGTGCTTTTTCTCCTCCGAGATGGGGTTGTCCTCGAAGTTGTGCAGCAACCCGATCCCGGCGTTGTTGACCAGGATGCCCACCGGCCGCTGCGGATCGGAAAGGCGTGCGACGACGGCTGCCACGCCGGCGTCATCCGTCAGGTCGGCGGGCAGGACCTCAGCCGTGATCCCGTAACGCCGTTCCAGGCCCGCCGCGGTTTCCTCGAGGCGGGCCCGGTTCCGCGCCACCAGCACCAGGTTGCAGCCCTGGGCTGCGAGCTGGCGCGCGAACTCGGAACCCAGTCCTGCACTGGCACCGGTGATCAGGGCCGTCGTTCCGGAGGAGTCTGCAGTCATGCTGCAAGCCTAACGATCAGCTGATGGCTTTTGGCTGCACTGTACGGGCTGCAGTGTCCCGGCTGCAGTCGGGCGGCCTTGCTGTTCCCGGTGTTATTTTCCGGCGAACCTCGCCAGCGGGTTCGCCAGGCGCCCGGCCATCTGCAGGCCTCCGGAGGGATCCGACAGGTCCAGCATCTGCTGGTTGTTGCGCAGCTGGAGCCTGTTGAGGCAGGACAGTTCAAAGTCCGGCGCGAAGAGGTCATGCCGGGCGAACTGGTCCGCGAGCCCGGGGTGCTGGGCCTGGTAGTCCTGGATGGCGGCGGCGGCCGTCCGCCAGAACTCCTCCTGGCTGAGCTTGCCGTCCTCTGCAAGGAGTGCAGCCAGGAAGCGGAAGATGCAGTCGAAGATGTCCGTGAAGATGGCCAGCACCTTCTCGCCGTCCGGGATGGCCGCCTTGATCCGCGACACCTCTTCGGGCAGGTCCAGCCTGTCGCCCATCACCACAACTTCCTCGGCGATGTCCTTCATGATGGCGCGGACCGGCACCCCGTCCTCGAGGAAAAGGATCACGTTCTCGCCGTGCGGCATAAACGCCAGTTCGTACTGGTACAGGCAGTGCACCAGCGGAACCAGGTAGGCCTCGAAGTAGCGCCGCAACCAGTCCTGCGCGGCCAGTCCGGAACGCCCGATAAGGGCGGAGACCATCGGCCTGCCCTCGGCATCCACGTGCAGGAGGGACGCCATGGTGGCCAGCTGCTGCCCGTCCTCCAGGAGCGGCAGCGGGCTCTCGCGCCACAGCGCCGACAGCATCTTCCGGTAGGGCGAACCGTTCGCGGACCCGGCCTCGTAGTTCCTGTTGTGGTAACCGATGGCTGCGGTCTCACCGATCATGGTGAAACCGCGGGCCTGAAGTGCACCGTCTGACTCGATCAGGTTCCGCAGCCAGTCGTTGATGGCCGGGGTGGCCTTCATATACTGCGGCGACAGGCCGCGCATGAACCCCATATTCAGTACGGACATTGCGGTCTTGACGTAGTGGCGCGCCGGTGCGCTGGTGTTGAAGAACGTCCGGATGGATTGCTGCGCCTGGTAGACGTCTGTGCCGGTGCCCAGGTGGACGATGCGCTGCCGGGCGATTTCCGCCGCGAACGTGACGGTGAGCTTGTTCTCCCACTGCCACGGATGCACGGGCATCAGGAAGTACTGGTCCGGGTCCAGTCCCCGCACCTGCAGTTCGGCGTCGAAACTGCCCAACAACGGACCGAGCTCGGCTTCCAGGTGGGCCCGGTAGTCCAGCCCGGCAGCGGATGTGAAAACGGCGTGGCTGCGGTGGACGGCGATCCATTCCAGCTGGACCGGGGCGCCGGTTTCAGGAGCGAACGCGCGGTAGTCGGTGATCCCGAAACCCAGGCGTCCGTTGTTGGCAACAAAGCACGGATGCCCCTCGGTCATGCTCCGCTCAATGGCCTGGAAGTCGGCGGCGCGGTCCACCCCGCCGGTAACTCCGGCCGCGAGTGCGTCGGCCGACGGCTGGCCGGCCCACTGCTTGTAGGCGTGGCTTGCCAGGGTGCTGCTGACCTCCTCAAGGTACACCGGGAGCATCTGGAGGTTGATGCCCAAGGTGCGGTGAAAAGCCGTGATGAAGTCCAGCACGTCCAGCGGCGTTTCGGTGCCGTCCTGGAAGCAGCGGATGGAAGCGGCGTCGATGGACCAGTGGTCCAGTTCGAGGACCCTGGCGGCGAACCGGTACTCCTGCCTGCCGTCGTCGCTGCGCACCCGGTACCTGCCGGTCCCGCCAACAGCGCCGGCAACCCCGTTGGTGCCGGCGTCGGGACACCGCTCCGGGGCGAGGATACGTTCGTGCGAAAACTCGGCGAGCGCCTTGCGCAGTACATGCCGGTTGGCCTTGTTCCAGCGTTCTCCGGTGAGGTGCGGTACGTCGGCAGTGTTGGTGCCGGCATCATTCGCGGATAAGGGTGGGCCGGCGCTGACAGCGGGGGCGGCGGGGTCGAGATGGATAGTCACAGTGAGGCTCCCTGTGGGACGGGTCTGGAAAGAGTGTCGAGTGCCGTGCGGGCGGCCAGGTAGTCGTCGCGGCTGCAGAAGCTCAGCAGCGCGTCCTTGTCGGGAAGGGTCACGACGCCGGCGGGCTGGAAGCCCAGCCGTTCGTTCAGGGCGTGGATCTTGGTGTTGCGCGCATCGGGTTCCACCACGATGCGGTCCACTCCGGGCTTGGCAAAGAGCCGGTCAAGGACGGCGTCCATCACGGCGGCGGTGTAACCAGGCCTGGGCCCTGACATCGGCGGCGCCACCAGCAGGTGCATCCCCAGGTCGCCGGGCAGGACGGGATAGACCGCCGCCAGGGGCGAATACGCGGGAAGATACTCCTCCATCAGGAAGGCGGGGATGCCGCCGTCGATTCCCAGCAGCGCGTGGTGGTGGGCGCTGGCCTGGATTTTGGCGTATTCCTCCACCACGTCGTCCACGCCGGCGGACAGCATCCCCCAGAACGAGGCGTAGGGCTGGGTCACCCAGCTGTGGAGGAGCGGTGCGTCCGCCTTCGCGTCGAGGCAGCGGAAGGTAAACCTCATGCCGGCACCCCTGTCCTGGTTTCAACGTCAGGCTGGGCGCCCATGCCGGCGGGTGACCCGAACTGCTGGAAGGCGATGCTGCGCTCCAGCGGGTACACCTCGCGCCCCGTGATTTCCCGGAGGATGCAGGAGTTGCGGTACGCGCCCATTCCCAGGTCCGGGGTGACGAATCCGTGCGTGTGCAGTTCGGCGTTCTGGACGAAAATCTCCCCCGGTTCGACGCCGGTGCTGTAGTTGCGGTCCACGGCGAACCTTCCTGCGCTGTCCCGGGCTATGCGGTCCTGGATGCCGGCCAGGAAGCCGGGTTCCTGGTAACCGTAGCCGGTGGCGAGCACCACGGCTTCGCTGTCCAGCGTGTAGGACGTCCCTTGCTCGCCGTGCCGGAGGTGCAGCGTGTGCGTACCGGTTTCCGGATCCCATCGGGCAGCGGTCAGTGCCGAGTGGGTCAGCAGCTGCGTGTCCACCATTCCGGAGATGCTCCTGGTGTAGAGCAGGTCGTAGATGGCATCGATGAGATCCGAGTTAATGCCCTTGTAGAGGTTCTTCTGGGTCTTGTTGAGGTGGTCGCGCTGGTGCTGAGGGAGGCTGTGGAAGTAGTCGACGTACTCGGGCGAAGTCATCTCGAGCGTCAGTTTGGTGTATTCCAGCGGGAAGAACCGGCCAGAGCGGGTCACCCAGTTCAGCTGGTAGCCGTGCGCCTCCGACTCCTGGAGCAGTTCATAGTAGATCTCGGCTGCGCTCTGGCCGCTGCCCAGGATGGTGATGCTGCGCTGCTGCTGCAGTTCCGCCTTCCGTGCCAGGTAGTCCGCGTTGTGGAAGGCCACGCCACCGTGTCCTGCTGCTGCATCGGCAACGATGTCCGCCGCGGCTTCCGGCACGTACGGGGAGGTGCCGGTGCCCAGCACCAGCCGCCGCGCCAGCAGCACCTCAGGCCCTTCGGGACCGGACACGGACAGCCGGTACACGCCGTCGTCGTGCGTTACGTCCAGCACAGCTGTGCCAAAACGTACGGATGGCAGCTGCCCTGCCACCCACTGGCAGTACTGGTTGTACTCCGCGCGCAGGGGGTAGAAGTTCTCCCGGATGTAGAAGCGGTACAGCCTGCCCGTCTGCTTAAGGAAGTTCAGGAACGAGTAGGGCGAGGTGGGGTCTGCCAGGGTGACGAGGTCGGCCATAAAGGGAACCTGGAGGTGGGCCGGCTCAAGCATCATTCCGGGGTGCCAGTCAAAGGATTCCCGGCATTCCAGGAAGATCCCGTCCAGGCCCTCCACCGGCTCGCTGAGCGCAGCCAGCCCCAGGTTGAAAGGCCCGACGCCGACGGCAGCAAAGTCGTAAATGCGGCTCATGCGGATACCTCACTCTGCAGCAGCCCCGCGCCGGTGCGGCGCAGGAGGTCGATGATGCCGGCGATGTCCTCCAGCGTGGCCTCGGCATTGAGGAGCGTGAACTTGAGGTAGTGCCGGCCGCCCACTTTTGTACCGGCAACCACAGCTTCGCCTGAGGCGAAAACGGCGGCACGGATAGCGGGGTTGAGCGCGTCGGCCGCGTCCTCGGAGAGCCGTCCGCCGCCATCCAGCCTCGGCCGGTACCGGAAGACCAAAGTGCTGAGCTGCGGCGGCGCGGCGAGTTCGAAGTCGTCCTCGGTGGCAAGGAGGGAGCCCACGCGGGCGGCAAGGTCGATGGCTTCGTCGAACAGGGCGCCAATCGCGTCCGCACCCATGATCCGCAGGGTGAGCCACAGCTTCAGTGCGTCGAACCGGCGGGTGGTCTGGATGCTCTTGTCCACCTGGTTGGGGATCTCGGCGAGCGCCGCGCTTTCCGGGTTCAGGTAGTCGGCGTAGTAGGTGATGTGGCGCAGCATGGATGCTTCCCGGACCAGGAGGGCGCTCGAGCTGACCGGCTGGAAGAAGGTCTTGTGGAAGTCGACGGTCACGGAGTCCGCCAGGCCGGTTCCGTCCAGCAGGTGGCGGTAGCGGCCGGACACCATCAGGCCGCCGCCGTATGCTGCATCGATGTGGAACCAGGCCCCATAGACCCGGGCCAGGGCGGCGAGGTCTGCGAGCGGGTCAACCGCGCCGAAGTCGGTGGTCCCGGCGGTGGCGACAACTGCCATGGGTGACAGGCCGGCGTCGCGCGCTTCAACCATGGCCTCGGCAAGGGCAGCAGGATCCATGCGGTGGTCGGTTGTGCAGGGAACGGTGATGACGGCGTCGAAGCCCAGGCCCAGCATGGAGGCTGACTTCTGGATGCTGAAATGGCTGTCCTCGGACGTGAAGATCCGCAGCGTGTCCAGGAGGGCCGGAAGGCGGAAGTTGCTTCGGGACGGGTCCTGGCGGAGGCGGGCCACGGCGTGGTTGCGGGCGATCAGCAGGGCCTGGAGGTTGGACTGGCTGCCGCCGGAGGTGAAGATTCCGTCCGCGTTATCCCCGAGGTGCAGCCGCTCTGCTGCCCAGTCGATGAGGCGGCGTTCGATCATGGTGGCACCGGCGCTCTGGTCCCAGGTGTCCAGCGATGAATTTACGGCAGACAGGATGGCTTCTCCCACCAGCGCCGGAATGACCACGGGGCAGTTGAGGTGTGCCGCGTACTTCGCGTCGTGGAAGTAGATGGCGTCGCGCAGGTACACGTCTTCGAGCTCCTGCAGTGCCGCTGCCGTGTCCTGCAGGGGCGTTTCAAGGTCCACCGCGGCAACGCGGGCTTTCATCTGGGAAGGCCCGACGCCGGTGAACGGCCGGGTGGTCCGCTCCAGTTTGGTGGCTACGGCCGTGACGCCCTGCAGCACCTGCGCCACATAGCGGGGGGAGTTGCGGGCGTTGAAGAGATGGTTTGTGGCCCCCAGGGCGAGCTCCACGCGGGACCCGAAGTCCTGGCCTGGGGCCTGCTGTTGATGGCGCGGGTCATCCACTCGTAACTCGTCAAGGCGGGGCGTAAGCGGCACTGGTCTTCCTTTGGTCGGCGTCTCCGGCAAGTTGCAAAGGTAACACTTACTTAGGGCAGCCTTTTAAGCAAACTTTTGTGATGTATTTGTCCCGAGGGTCCGCGATTCGCCGTTTTTTCGCTGCTGAGTCCGTCATTGACTGGCGGCGCGAGCTAGGCGTCCTGCAGAATGGCCCCTCCAGCACGGCTGCAGACAAGACATCCGCGAAGTCCCGGACTAGGGCTTGGCGCGTACCGGCAGCCGGGCATTGCAGAAATCACAGGGGGAAACATGGAACAGTCAGGAAGTGCGATCGAATTCCGGGAAGTGGACCAGGACGGAAACCCAGTAACGGAGGCAGTCCGGTCCGGAGCAGGGGAAGAGTCGCAGAGCAGTCCCGTGCCCGCCGTGAACCCGTTCATTGTGATTCTGTGGCTCCTCGCCATCCTGCTCATCGGGGGCGGAGCCTTGATCTTCTTCAACGCCAACACGATGGTGGGCCCGACGACTTCAGGAATGCCGGCATCTTTCCTGATGTTCACTTTTGCCCCTTATGCGATCGTCGCGGGACTTGCTGCTGCCATCTGCCTGCTGTTCTGGCACGCATTCCAGTGGCAGCGCCGGCGCGGCTGAAGTCGGGGCGGGCACGGATGGCTGGAACCCGCGGTGCCGGGGGAGCCAGGACCGCATTGCGGCACTGACGGGGTTGCCGGGGTCGCCGGGGTGCGCTGGATCACAAGCTGATTTGCCCAACTATTAGTAAGCATGCTTAGGTTACGGGGTAAATGAACCTCCGCAAGCAGTCGCGGCGGGGCTGCCAACGCCGGCAGTACCGTGAAGAAGCCCAAGGACGAACATCATGACCATCGTTACAGAAGATCAGCCAGTGGCTCCTGCGGAGCCCGAGACAGGACCCGAAGCCCTCTTGAGCTCCACCCTCCCCGTTGACATGGGATTGTTGGTCACCCTGAATTCAAGAATGCACTGCCGCGCCCCGATGCTGCGTGTGGATCCAGACGCACTGTCCCTGTACCAGCCCGTTCACGTTGATGGAGCAACGGTCATTCCCGTTGGCGCCGGCTCCCCGCCCGCCAGCGTGGAAACCTACCGCTGTGCCTGCGGCTTCACTATTGATGTCCCGGCTGCCAGCATGCACGCACTGGCCAGCTGACCACAAGGGAAGAGCTGGCCGGGACCGCCGGCTGACTCACACCGAGCCGGATTGCGGGGAACCTGGTGGGTACGGGTGCCCCGCAAACCAGCACGCAAGCCGGCCAACTAACCGGCCGCCAGCTAAGCAGCAGGCTAATGCACTGCAGCAGTCCTCGCCGCCTCCACTGCCCGCCGCGTATCTTCCAGTACCAAATCCGCGTTGATGGCGGCGGCCGCTTTCAGTCCGGCGGCGGCGGCCGTCATCACCTGGGCCGAGACGTCCGTCGCGTTGCCGGCGGCCCAGACCCCCGGGCAGGACGTCAGCCCCGACTCATCGGTAGCCAGCCGGGTCCCCGGCCCTTCTTCCAGGCCGTCCGGTTCCAGCCCGAGGGCCTGGAGCATGTTGGCCTTGCTGACCGTGGCCGGGCTGACCACCAGAACCTCCAGCGGTACCGCTGATCCGTCGTCGAGCGTGACCCCCGTCAGCTTGTCGTCCTGGACCACCAATCCGCGGACCCTGCCATCCACCACGTTGACGGACCGCGCTCCCAGCTGTTCCGCTTGGCCCGGGCTGAGCGCCAGTTCGTCGTTGAGCAGGAGGGTCACGTCTGGGCTCCACTGCCGGAAAGTCAGGGCCTGCGAGACAGCGTGGGCATCAGAAGCGAGGACCCCTACCTGTTGATTCCTGATCTCCCAGCCGTGGCAGTAGGGGCAGTAAAGCACATCCCTGCCCCAGCGCTCGGCCACACCCGGCAGGTCAGGAAGCTCGTCTTCGATTCCCGAGGTAATCAGCAGCCGCCGGGCTGTACAGGCTGTGCCGTCGTCGAGCGAGAGCACGAAGTTGTCGCCGTCCCGGCTGGCAGACTCAACAAAACCTGTGATGTTCTGCCCGCCGTAGTCTGCGAGTTCCCCGCGCCCGGCAGCAAGAAGCTCGCTGGGGCTCATGCCCTCGCGGGTCAGGAAGCCATGCACCCCTTCTGCGCGCAGGTTCCGCTGCCCGCCGGCATCGATTACCACCACCGAGCGCAGCGCCCTGGCCAGGGCAACACCGGCGCTCAACCCTGCCGGTCCCCCGCCCATGATGGCAACGTCGAATAGCTGTTCTTGGTGATTCATCCAGGATTCCTTCCCCGGTGTGCGCTGCTCCCGGACAGAGGGCGCATACAACTGTGTGAGCCCTCTGCAAGACCGCGCTCAGGAAAGGTACCCGGCGCTGCGGCACAATAACGCGCAGCCCGGGTTCAGGGAGGAGGATTTTGTTTGCCCCTCGGAGCGGCGCCGGTTTATTAGGCTCCCGAACCGTTAGTTGCCGGGCTATCCGGCCAGTCGACGCACTGCTCGTAGCCCTCGTGCTTGCGGAGGTAGCTTGCAATGAAGGGGCAGTGCGGGATGATCCGTTTTCCTGCTGCCACGACGTCATCCAGGGCGAAGTGGGCCAGTACCTTGCCCAAGCCCTGGCCCTCAAAGTCCGGCGACGTTTCGGTGTGGCTGAAGTCGATATGGCCCGGCAGGTCCTGGTAGAAGGACTGGACGGCCAGCTTGCCGCCCACCAGCAGTTCATAGCGGTGCTGCGCGTCGTTGCGCCTCAGCGTGACATCGGGCGTGAACCTATCCTCGGTGGACATCGTGTTCTCGGTCATGCTTCGACACTGGCACTACTTCAGCCCGCTGGCAATGCCCCCGCTTACCCTTCAACATCAGTAGGGCAAGGGCCAGGAAGGCAAAAGAGGGAGGCCAGGATCAGCGCGTGAGCATACCCAGGGCCGTTGTGGCGAAGCTGCCCGCGGACTGGTTCCAGTGGCCCAGGAGCCCCTGCAGGTTTTCACCCTCGGAACGGTGCCCGGGCAGCTGCTCCTGCAGGGTGGCGAGCACGCCGGTGCGGAGCTCGGTGTTGAAGTTGACCTTGCCAACGTTCATGGACGCGGCCTTCACCAGCTCCTCTGCAGGGATCCCGGAGGCCCCGTGCAGGACCAGCGGAATGTGCGTCCGCACCGCGATGTCCTGCAGCACGTCCCAGCGCAGCTGCGGCTCGCCCTTGTACTTGCCGTGGACATTCCCGACGGCGACCGCCAGCAGTTCCGCGCCGGTCCGGGACACAAAGTCCTCCACCTGGGCCGAATCCGTCAGCCCGGCGACGGCCACGCCGGACTGGTCGGCGCCAAAGGCACGGTCCTCATCACCGGCGAGTCCGCCCAGCTCCGCTTCCAGCACGACGTCGGGCCCCAGCAACTTACGGGCAGCTATGACCAGTGCGATGTTGTCCTCGTAAGGAAGGGATGAACCGTCGGCGAGGACAGAGTCCGCCCCTGCCGCGACGGCGTCGGCCATCACCTGAAGGTCCGCAGCGTGGTCAAGCTGCACGGCAACGGGCACTGAAGCCGCGTCAGCCAGGCCCCGGAGGGCCCCGATGAGGCGCAGGCCGTTGGAGGTGGCGGCGGTCTTGGGCGCCACGAGGAGGATGACGCCGCGGCCGGATTCCTCTGCAGCGCCCACCACGGCCAGTGCGGTGGTGAAGTCGTAGCAGGTGAAGGCCGGGACGGCGGACCCCTGCTGGAGGGCGGAGGTGACCAGGTGGTCGAGTCGGGTGCGCATCAGACGCCCAGGCCTCCTACCAGGATCCAGGCCACGAAAGTCAGCGCGAAGCCGGCAAGGCCCAGGATGGTGGTGAGGACGGTCCAGGTCTTCAGGCCGTCGGAGACCGTGAGGCCGTAGTAGCGCACCACAGTCCAGAACCCTGCGTCGGTCACGTGGGACAGGCCCAGCGAGCCGAAGCCAATGGCGATGACGATCACGGCGATCTGGGCCGGCGTGTAGCCGCCTTCCATCACGGCGGAGGTCAGCAGGCCGGTGGTGGTGACGATTGCAACGGTTGCCGAGCCCTGTGCGGCACGAAGGGCCAGGGAGATCACGAAGCCCAGGGCGATGACGGGCAGGCCCAGGTGGTCCAGGGTCTGGGACAAGGCGGCACCGATGCCAGACGTCCGCAGGACCTCACCGAACACACCGCCGGCCGCGACCACCATCAGGATGGAGGCGATGGGAGGCAGTGCCCCCTCGAAGATTTCGCCGGTTTCCTTCAGTGACCAGTTGCGGCGGACTGCAAGCAGGAAGAAGGACAGCGCGACGGCGACGAGGAGCGCGAAGAACGGGTTGCCGACAAACGCGGCCAGGCCGTACCAGGAGTTGTCCTTGGGGATGGTGAGGGTGCCCAGGGTGCCAAGCAGGATCTGCACGATGGGTGCGGCGATGAGGAAGATGATCAGGCCGGGGCGGGGAGGTGCGATGGCTGCGGCACCGGGGCCGTCATGGCCTACCTTGACCAGGGAATCGGAGCCGAATTCTTCCACCTGCGCCTTAACCGACGGCAGGAGTTCATACTCCTTGCGGTTCATGATGCTGGCCACCCAGTAGGACAGGAAGCCCAGGGGAACACAGATGGCCAAGGAGATCAGGGTGATGAGTCCGATGTCGGCGCCGAAGACACCTGCTCCTGCCACGATGCCGGGGTGCGGCGGGACGGCCACGTGGATGGCGAGCATGATGCCGGCCATGGGCAGGCCGAACTTGACCGGATGCACGTTGGCGATCTTCGCGAAGGCGTAGACGATGGGGACCAGCACGATGACGCCGACTTCAAAGAAGACGGGGATGGCAACCAGGAAGCCGACGGCGGTGAGGGCCACGGCCACCCGCTTGGCACCGAGCCTGTCGGTGAAGTGGGCGGCAAGGGACTGCACGCCGCCGGAAACCTCGATCATGCGTCCTAGGACGGCGCCGAGTGCGATCAGCAGCGCCACCTTGCCCATGGTGCTGCCCACGCCGTTGGCGACAACGGTGAAGACGTCCTTCAGCGGGATCTGGGCGGCGACAGCAACCATGATGCTGACGGTGAGCAGGGCAACGAAGGCCTGGATCTTGAAGCGGATGATCATCACCAGCAGCACGGCGATGCCGAGTGCGGCGATGGTCAGCAGCAGCGGAGTGCCGAGCTCCACTGCGGGTTTGATGGCTGGAGCATCAGCCGCCCGCACTATCAGCGGGTTCATCAGATGGTTCACTGTGGGTGTCTCCTTTGACGAGCCAGTCTTCCAGAAGACGGGCAATCAGGCGCTGGTTTTTTCTATTGGGGAAAGGCCGGGAGGTACGGCGACGGCGGAAGGGGGACCGTCGCCATACTTTTTTTGGAAGGTGGGGCTAGTTGGTGCGCTTAGTGGGGGCAACAACCTTGATGACGGCGGAGTCATCAGCGGCGGCGAGTCCTTGGGCCTGGCCCAAGAGGTAAAGCTGCTCAGCAGCGGCGGCAACCGGAGCTGCCAGTCCTGCCGCCCGGGTGGCCTTGCCTACGATGCCCATGTCCTTGACGAAGATGTCCAGGCGGCTGAGGACCTCGGCGCCGTCCTCGTTGTAGGCCTCCAGGATTCGGGGGCCGCGGTTGGAAAGCATAAACGAGCCGGCGGCACCGGCTTCGAGGGCGGCAAGGGTTTTGGCCTGGTCCAGGCCGAGTGCGTCGGCAAGGGCCATAGCCTCGGCGGCGGCGGCGATGTGGACGCCGCAGAGGAGCTGGTTGACGGTCTTGAGCGCCTGGCCGTCGCCGGGCTTGTCGCCCACGACGGTCAGGGTGGAGGCCAGCAGTTCCAGGGCCGGAGCCGCCTTTTCGCGTGCTTCCGGGGAAGCCCCGACGACGATCAGCAGGTCGCCTTCGCCGGCGCGCTTCGGGCCGCCGGACAGCGGGGCGTCCACCAGTTCGACGCCGTATTCGGCCAGCTTTGCGACCGTTGCGGGAATGGCTTCAGTGCCTACGGTGCTGCCCAGGATGACCACGGCGCCGGGCTCGAGCACAGAGGCCACGCCGTTTTCACCGAAGAGGACGTCGTTGAGCTGCTCTCCGTTGCGGACGGCCAGGAGAACGGCGTCAGCGCCCTTGGCGGCTTCGCGGGCAGTAGCGAAGGTAGCGATGCCTGCTTCTTCGGCGAGCTTGAGGCGGGGTTCGGCGATGTCGAAGCCGTGGACGGTCAGCTGCGAAGCGAGGCGGGTGGCCATCGGCAGGCCCATGGCTCCGAGGCCCAGGACGGTGACGGTGTAGTTGCTGGTCATGGTGTTCTCCATTGAAGGTGTGCTGGGTTAGAAGGTGTTGCTGAGCTTGCGGGTGACGTCGGCCAGGGACTGGTCGTCGCCCACGTTGCCGGCGAAAACGATGTAGGGGATGCCCTTTGCGGGGCCGTCCACCGGTTCCCAAAGGCTCACGATGCCGGGGAGCATGGGACCCCGGACGATGGCATGGCGGATCTCCAGGCCGTGGGCAGCCACGTCCGAGGAGGTGATCCCGCCCTTGGCGATGACGAACCGCGGCGGGAAGGTCTTGAGGGTCCGGTTGACCACCGCTACGACGGCGGCTGAAACGGTGCGGGCGATCCGCAGGCTTTCAGCGGGATCATCCGTCTTGATCAGCAGCCGGCTGGTGTGGACGATGACGTCGCCGCCGCGGAGGGCTTCGACGACGGTGTCCACGGTGTGGTCCAGGTGGCTGTCAGCGTGGGCGCCAAGGAGCTTCTCGACGTCGATCTCAACGATCCGGGCCGCGCTGTGCTGTTCGGTCAGGGCCTTGAGCTGGCGGGTGGTGACCCCCACGTGGGAGCCGACGACGATGAGCCCGCCGGACTCAGACGGGGTGTTGCCCGCGTATGCCTCGGCGCCGCTGAGTTCGGTGCGGATTTCCTGGCCGATCCGGGCGCGGCCGAACGGCGGACCCACGCGGTAGAGCAGTGTCTTGCCGCGTCGCTCGGCTTCCTCCAGCCCGAGGGACAACGCCCGAAGGTCATTCTCGGTGACGATGTCGGCCACGATCGGGGTGGAGTCCGTGGCCGTTTCGATGGCGTCGGCGATGGCGTTGGCGCTGATCCGCGCACCGTCTAACGCATCTGCGGCCGAAGCCCCCGCGCGGATGATGTTCAGGTCCAGGACGATCACCGAGTCCGCAGCGAAGCGGCCCTGGGATTTCTCCTCGACGTAGTCGGCCATCACGGACGTCGTGAAGCCGAAGGTGGCGTCCTTGGCGAATTCAGTGTTGGCCACCGGGGTGAGGGTGCCGGCAGCATCACCTGTGCCGCGCATGTAGTGGACGCCGCCGATGGTGACCCGCCCGGCGTCCGGGAAGGCCGGGACCAACACCACGCCGTCGGTCTGTTCGCCACTGACGTCAGCAACGGTGGCGGCAATGACATCCGGCTCCAGCGGGTAGTGGCCGCGGAGGGTGGAATCGCTGCGGCTGACGAAGCCCAGTCGGAGACTGGAACCAACACCGCCCTCCGGCGAGCCGGCAGCGGCGAGGGCGTTGCGGACCACTTCCTCATTGCGGCCGGCTGCCTCGGCGGGGTCAAGGCTGCGGGTGTTGGTGAGGACGTAGACGGCGGGTTTGGCCTGGCCAAAGGCCCAGATAAAGTCCTCCACTTCCCACTGGGTGAGCACCGGCAAATCTGCCACGGACTGGGTTCCGGTGGGGTCGTCGTCGAGCACTACCAGGACACGCGGGGTCTCCGCGTTGGAGGCAGCCAGCGTGCTGGCCACCAGTTCGGCGGGAATCCGGACCTCGGCCGGGTAGGCGGCCAGAACGTCTGCTTCAAGCGTCACAGTGCACTCCGTTGTGTATGAATCCAGGCGGATCCTGAGATGTAAAAGTTATCTGTAAGATGTCTGACATCTTGCATCTGATGCTAGTGTGGCATAGGACATAAAGACGCGCAAGGAGATTTGTCTGACATATCCGCAGAGGGCACCGATGGGGGCAGCATGGCAAGGAAGTCGCTGGTAGGGCAGGTGGCGGATGAGCTCCTGGACCGCATCATTGCGGGCGAATTTCCTCCTGGCGCCACTGTTCCGGGTGAGCACGAACTCAGCGCCGCCCATGAAGTGAGCCGGATGACCGTCCGCGAAGCAATGAAAACTCTTGAGGCGCAGCGGATCCTCAGTGTCGAGCGCGGGCGCGGCACCTTTGTGAACCCACTCAACCGGTGGGCCTCGCTGGAGGCAGTGCTGCGCGCCGCCTCCGAGGGCAAGAACGAAGCGGAGGCGTCCGTCCAGCTCATCGAACTCCGCCGCATGCTGGAAACCGGTGCCTGCGAACTCGCCGCGCGGCGTATCAGCGACGCGGACATCCAGGTGCTTCACGGCTACGTGGCCGCCATGCGCGCCGCCCACGAGGTGAACGACATCGCGGCCTTCGTGGAAGCGGACCTCGCGTTCCACGACCTGATCCTGCATTCCTCCGAGAACGTTTTTGTGGCCGTTCTCTTCGAACCGCTCCACCGGGTCCTGGAAAAGCGACGGACCGAAACGTCAGCCGTGCGCGAGATCCAGGTGCACGCCATCCGTCATCACCAGAACATCGCCGAAGCATTGGAATCCCGTGACGCTGCGCGCTCCCGGGAGGCAATGGACGCACACATGCAGCAGACCCTGGACGACCTCAAGAACCTGGTGCTCGAGGCAAAGTAATTGCTGGCTTAGCGCGCCGGCGGGGCCGTTGTTCCCCGGACCACCAGTTCGGTCGCTACTTCCAGGGCTGTGGGAACGGCTGAAGCCGATTGTTCCTGCTGCTCCGTCAACATCCCCACCGCCATGGAAGCAAGCTGTGCCAGCGGCTGCCGGACCGTGGTGAGCGGCGGCGACGTCAACGCGGCCTGCGCGATATCGTCAAAGCCCACAATGCTCAGGTCTTCGGGAACGTGGAGCGAGCGCTGGCCTGCCGCGTTCATCACGCCCAGGGCCTGCAGGTCGCTGCCCGTGAAGATGGCGGTGGGCGGCTGGGGCAGGTCCAGCAGCTCCCCGCCCAGCCGCATACCCGACTCGATACTGAAGTCGCCGTCCTGCACGAGCTCCGGCAGGACGGGCAGCCCGGCCTCATGAAGCGCAGCTGCATAGGCTGCGTAGCGGGCACGGCCGTGCCCGGGACTGTGCTTGCGGCCGGTGATGATGCCGATCCTGCGATGGCCCTGGCCCAGCAGGTGGCTCACTGCGGCCAGGGCGCCGGAGAACGACGCCGGGCTGACGCTGGGGATTGCCAGCCCTTCGGTTCCTTCCGGGTCGATGGCGACGGCGGGAATCTTCAGCGTCCGAAGCGCAGTCACGAGGCGCGAATCCTTCCGCGGCGCCAGCAGCAGCACGCCATCGAGCCGGTTGACGGACGGCTCGCGCAGCTTCCGCCAGCGCTCCGCAGTAGCATGCTCGGCGCGTGCATAGGCAACGGCATAGCCCAGCCGGTCCGCGGCCGCCTCCACTCCCGCCATGGTCTCCAGGACCCAGGGAGAGTCGAAGTTGTTAACCACCAGCTGCAGGACTCCCGGCTGGGTGACCGACGCGGCGCGCTTCGAGTAGTCAAGCTCTTCGAGTGCCTGCTGAACCCTGGCGCGGGTGGCCTCGGAGACGTGGGTCCGGCCGTTGAGCACCTTGGACACCGTGGGCACGGAGACGCCTGCTGCGGCCGCGACGTCAGCAATTTTGGGACGCGGAGTGGCGGTCACAGGGGCGGTCCTCGGAGTCATGTAGTTAGGGCGGCGAATTGCGGGGCGGTGGGACGCCGGGCTGGCGCAACGTCCACCCGCACGGGTCCCACGATAACATTGCCGCCATCCTCCGAACCCAGTGGTGAGGCCGCGAAGAGGCCCAGCTCCGCGCCGATCCACTGGCCTTTCACTACGTCGAAGTTCCAGCCCTGCACTTCCCACGGTTCCCCCGGTCCGGAGCGCCAGGCAAAGGTGGACCGGGGCGTGCCGTCGGTTCGGATCTGCAGTTCTATCCGGGAGCCCGGCAGGACACGTTGCCTGCCCAGCCGCTGCTCGTGGGGCCCCTCTCCCCCAGTGCCATCGCCGAGGACATAGCCTTCAGCTGTCCTGACGATGCCCAGCCAGGCGTATTTCAGCCCCAGCACCACCACGCCTGCGCGGGTTCCCACCGGGACGTCCTGCAGCTCAAGCGACGTGGTGAACGTGGATGGCGTTCCGGGCAGGATTTGCCCGAGCAGGTTCGGGAGCTCACGCAGGTTTACCGGATCGTTAGCCTTGGGCTTGAGGACGAGGTGCCCTCCTCCGCACTGGTGCGCCCAGTCATCCTGGGGATTCGCCTGCCAATGCCACTGCGGCCCCAGGCGCGGTGACGAGAAGTCGTCGCTGGCCGGCGGTGCAACGTTTTCCGCGGCAGTACCCGCCGGGTAGGGATGGCTAATCACAGGGGTTCCCGGTCCGCCGTCGGGATTCCGGACTCCCATCCAGGGCCAGCCGTCCTCGCTCCACCCCATGGGCTGCAGGTGCACCACCCGGCCGTAGGGTCCGCGGTCCTGGAAGTGCAGGAACCAGTCCTCGCCCCGGGGACTGGTGACCCAGGCGCCCTGGTGGGGTCCGTTGACCTCGGTATTTCCCTGCTCGAGGACCCGCCGCTCCTCGTAGGGCCCGAACGGGGACCTGGACCGGAATACCGACTGCCAGCCGGTGGCCACTCCGCCCGCCGGGGCGAAGATCCAGTACCAGCCGTCCCTTTTGTAGAACTTCGGACCTTCCAGGGTGCTGTAGCCCGGGAGGTCGGCCCCGTTGACCACATGCGTGCCGTGGTCCAGCAGCCTGCCGGCGTCCGGGCTCATGCGGTGGACCGTGAGCCGGTTCTTCACGCCCACCCGGCTCTGGGCCCAGCCATGCACCAGGTAGGCCTGGCCGTCGTCGTCCCACAAGGGGCAGGGATCGATGAGCCCGCGGCCGGGGTACAGGAGGTGCGGGGTGGTCCACGGGCCCTCAGCCTTTTCGGCGCTCAGCACGAAGATGCCATGATCCGGATCGGGGTAGAAGATCCAGAAGCGCCCGTCGTGGTACCGGAGTGAGGGAGCCCAGACGCCGCTGCCGTGGCGCACCAGCGAGTAGTGGCCGGTCTGGGGGAGCTCGGCGAGCGCGTGGCCGGCATGCTCCCAATCCACGAGGTTCCGTGAGCGAAGGACCGGCAGGCCGGGGACGCGGTTGAAGCTGGAGGCGATGAGGTAGTAGACGCCGTCCACTTGCACCGCATCCGGGTCCGGCCAGTCGGCGTTAAGGATCGGGTTGCGGTAGGCGGGGGCGGGGATCCGGGTAGTCATGATGTCCTGTCGGGAGAGCTGGGGCTTACGAGGGGGTGCTGGCTTAGGAGGCCCAAGGCCTGGGCGGCGGTGGACACCTGGCCGTCGTGGATAACGGCGTGCAGGGCAAGCTTGAGCGGGTTGCCGTGGTCCACGACGGCGGGTTCCGCCCATGCCACGGCCGGTCCGGCGCCAAGGTAGCCTCCGGCGCGAACGAACCACGGAAGCAGCTGGCCTGGCTCCTGTGCGAGCACAACACTGACGGCTACGCCATCGATCACCATGCCGACCGAAAGCCAGGGCGAGAGTGAACCGTGGGCAGCATCGGCACCGCGGCCGGCGTTGGACAGGACAAGCGGCGCGCTGCTGCCGTGGGGAAAGCGCCAGAAAATGCCGCCGTATCCGGCACCCTTCCGCCCTTTCACGGCCGACGACGATACCTCCAGCCGCTGCACGCCTGACACGGGGACAATTACCGAGGACAGCGAAAGGCCCCACGTCCCGGGTCCCGTATGGGGAAAGTAGCGGATGCGACGCTGCTCGACGGCGAGTTCCCCGCCGTCCTTGGACAACCAGGAAACGTTGCCCGATGCTTCCTCCGGCGTTGACTGCCAGGCTCGCGGAAGCTGCCTTCCGTGATTGGCCAGGAGCATGGGTCCATTGCCGGCCGTATAGGTCGACCCGCCCCAGAAATTGGTTCCGTTGACATCGGAGAAGGCGATGGAAAGCCCCAGGTGGTGCCGGTGGTCAGCCGGTTCAGCATCGGTGACAACAACGCCCGCCTTGGAACGTACCGGGTGCAGATAGGGCCGGGGCGCAAGGTTGGCCGGCTGTTGAAGAGCGGTGTTGTGGGCGGCGGAAGGATGCTCCCGCCGGGTTGGACCCGGCGCTTCAGCGGGTTGGGTGTAGTGGGCCAAGCCGACCTCCAGTAGGGGCAGTTCAAGGGTTGTGGGGTTCAGCATAGCCACATCAGAAAGAGTCGGCAATGAGCGTAGAAACTTTCCGATTTCTCGCCCGTTCCGGTTTGAAAATTGTGTTGACAGTCACAGCCGATCTTTGCTAGAAATCGTTTACCGAGTTTTCGTTTTCGTTACTTTGGCTGTTTGGGCTGGTTTTCCTTGAGAAGCCGCTGCTGTATCTGACACAGAAACTTTCTGAAGTATTTTCACCTTTAAGGCCCGCGCACTAGCAGTGGGCAACCCTAGAGAGGCGTCATTCAATGATGAAGACTGTCAGCACCCCCATCTCCCGCAGGCTGGTCCTGGGCGCAGCCGTTACGGCCGCGGGCTTGGCGTTGAGCGGCTGTGGAGGCGGTTCGACACCTGCTGCCGGTGGCGGCAACGTGGAGTTGAACTTTGTCTATTGGGGTGACTCCAACCGGGCCAAGATGACGGACGCGGCAATCAAGATCTTCGAGGAGAAGAACCCCGGCATCACTGTCAAGAGCGAATACCAGGACAGCGGCCCCTATGCCGACAAACTGGCTACCCGCTTCGCGGGCGGAAACCCACCTGACGTCCTGAACATGGCCAACCGCACGCTCCTTGAGTACGCACAGCGGGGCACCCTCGCCGACCTGAAGTCCTTCCCGGAGGTCGACCTCAAGAACATCCCCGCCACAATCCAAAGCCGCGGCGAGGTTGACGGGAAACTGTACGGCCTGGCGACTGGGGTCAACCTCATCGGCATGGTGGTGAACAAAACCATTACCGACCAGGCCGGGGTCACCATTCCGGATGACAAAACCTGGAGCTGGGAAGACTACGCAAAGTTCGCCACCGAGATCACGCAGAAAACCGGCGGCAAAATCTACGGCGCCGGCTATGACGTAGCCACCGAAACGGGCCCCATCCTCCTCGCAAGGCAGCGGGGCGAGGACTTCTACACCAAAGACAACAAGCTCGGTGTCAGCGAGGAGACCATGCGCGACTGGTTCCAGTACAGCGTTGACCTGCGGGCTGCAGGAGGCTACCCGCCCGCGGGCTTCTTCGAGCAGATTGGCGGCTCTCCTGCCCAGTCGTACCTGGCCAAGGGCACCGTCGCCTCCCAGATCATCCCGATCAACAACTACAAGGGATACAACGAAGCCGCCGGCGGAAACGTGGTCCTGCTGCGCATGCCGGGCGAAACCACCGAAAAGCGCCGCGGATACTCCGCCGACCCCAGCATGCTGTGGTCCATTGCCGCAAAGTCGAAGCACCCGAAGGAAGCGGCGAAGCTGCTGAACTTCCTGATTAACGACGTCGACGGCGCCGCGGAGACGCTGACCCAGCGCGGCGTTCCGATCAACCCCGAAGTGACAAAGGCCATCATGCCCAAGCTCGGCGAGGATGACACGAAGTTTGTGCAGATGGTCGCCGACATCCAGAAGGACGACCTCGCACCGGCCTACGTCTACCCCAAGGGTGCAAGTGTTGTCGCGGACACGCTCAAGCAGCTGGCGACAGAAGTCGAGTTTGGCCGCGTCACCCCTGCCGATGCAGCAAAGACCTTCCTCGAGAAGAGCAATGCAGCCATCAACAAGTAGCCGGCCCACATCCAGATTTTTCGTTACGCAGATAGGAGCCTGACGCATGTCAGTGCTGACCAAGCAAGCCTCCGGCGCGGCCCCCACCCTGGCCGCGCCGGGCGGGAAACCCAGCCGTGCACGCGGAAAGCGCACCAATCAGCGTTCCGGTTACCTCTTCCTGCTGCCGTGGTTCATCGGCATGCTGTTTACGATCATCCCGTTCTTCGCCTCCCTTTACCTCGCGTTTACGGACTACAACCTCTTCACCGAGCCGAACTTCGTGGGACTGGCAAACTTCCAGGCGATGTTCGAGGACCCGCGGCTCCTGCAGTCGCTGAAGGTCACATTCATCTACACCTTCGTTTCCGTGCCCATCTCCCTGGCCGTGGCCCTCCTGATAGCCCTGGTACTGAACCGCGGCCTGCAAGGCCTGGCGATTTACCGCTCCGTCTACTACCTGCCGTCCCTGCTCGGCGGAAGCGTCGCAATTGTGATGCTCTGGCGCTACATTTTCGGCAATGACGGAATCGTCAACGGTTTCCTGGGTCTCTTCGGGATCCAGGGCCCGGCATGGGTCACGGACCCTGAATTCGCGTTGAGCACCCTGATCGTCCTGAACGTGTGGACATTTGGTTCGCCGATGGTAATTTTCCTCGCCGGCCTGCGCCAGGTGCCAACCATGTACTACGAGGCCGCCTCCATCGACGGAGCGTCCCGGTGGCGGCAGTTCCGGAGCATCACCCTGCCGTTGATCAGCCCCATCATCTTCTTCAACCTCATCATGCAGCTGATCGGATCCTTCCAGACCTTCACCCAGGGCTACGTGATGAGCGGCGGCACCGGCGGACCGGCGGATTCCACTCTGTTCTACAACCTCTACCTGTACCAGAAAGGCTTCACGGAGTTCGAGATGGGGTATGCCTCGGCCATGGCATGGCTGCTGTTGATGATCATTGCGATTTTCACGGCCATCAACTTCATCGCATCCAAGTTCTGGGTCTTCTACGACAATTAAGGCACCGCTATGGCTCTCCTCGAACTACCCCTCAAGAACAAGCAAAAGAAGGACGTTCCCGCAGAGGACGCGCTCACCGGGACCACCGGTACACGCTTCTCACGGCACCTGATCCTGTGCCTGGTTGGCCTGGTGATGCTGTACCCCCTGTTGTGGCTCGTCTCCAGCTCGTTCAAGCCCAGCAACGACATCTTCCGGCAGCTTGGACTATGGCCGGAAAACTGGGACTTCAGCAACTACGAGCAGGGCTGGACGGCGCTGAACCAGCCCTTCCACGTCTACCTGGTCAACTCCCTGATCGTGGTGGTTTTCTCCATCGTGGGCAACATCTTCTCCTGTGCCCTGGCTGCCTACGCCTTCGCCAGGATGGAGTTCACCGGCCGGAAGCTCTTTTTCGCCCTGATGCTGGGAACCCTGATGCTTCCCGGGCACGTGCTCCTGGTGCCGCAGTACATCATCTTCTCGCAACTGGGATGGCTGGATACCTACCTGCCCCTGATCGTGCCGAACTTCATGGCAACGAACGCATTCTTCATCTTCCTCATGGTCCAGTTCATGAAGGCCCTCCCCAAGGAGCTGGACGACGCCGCCCAGATCGACGGGTGCGGACCCTTCCGGACGTTCCTGCGCGTCATCCTGCCGCTGTGTGTTCCGGCGATGGCCACCACGGCCATCTTTACGTTCATCTCCACCTGGAACGAGTTCTTTGGCCCCCTGCTCTACATTCAGAACCAAGACCTCTACACCGTGCCGCTGGCACTGCGGGCCTTTATGGATTCCGAGGGCCAAAGCATGTGGGGGCCAATGTTCGCCATGTCCGTCGTGTCCATCGCGCCCATCATCGGTTTCTTCATCGCGGGCCAGAAATACCTCATCAACGGAATCGCCACTACCGGGTTGAAGTAGCCCAGGGCTGGAAGCTGCAACGACCTTCTCCGTACGCATCATCACTGAACATCCCTGATTACCCGTGCCCGGGCTGGAGGCTGCCCGGGCACAAAACAAAGGAGTTTTTGTATGAGTTTGCGACGCCTGCTCGGCGCGGCCACCGCCGTCGTGATGCTGGGAAGCCTGACGGCGGTTCCTGCCGCCACTGCCTCCCCTGCCGGAGCCCCACAACCGTCCGCCGCCCTGGTACCGGCTGCCGATGCCACCCCCGAAGCGATGTGGAAACAAACGCCCGATGGTTTTGCGGCGCTGCCAGGCTACGGCCTTGCCGGAACCACCGGCGGCCAGGCCGGCCGCATCGTCACCGCGTCCACCATTGAGGAACTGGCCAACTACGCAGCAGCGGCCGAACCCCTGGTCATCTTCATCCGCGGCAGCCTGACAGCCAGGGACTACATCAAGATCCCGGTCGCCGCCAACAAAAGCTTCATCGGGGCGGGTGCCGGATCTGAAGTGGTCAACGCAGGCTTCAAGCTCATCAACGTCTCCAATGTAATCTTCCGGAACTTCACCATCCGGGACTCCTACATCCCCGGCGACTGGGACGGCAAGCGCCCGGACAACGACCGCGACGGCATCCAGCTGGACACCACCCACCACGTCTGGGTTGACCACATGAAGATCCAGCGCATGGGCGACGGCCTGATCGACACCCGCAAGGACTCCGACCTCATCACCTATTCCTGGAACGTCTTCGCGGACAACAACAAAGCCCTGGGCGTCGGCTGGACCTCCAATGCGGTGACCCGGATGACCATCCACCACAACTGGATCCGCAACACCACACAGCGGAACTTCAGCCTCGATAACACCGCCGCGGCGCACGTTTACAACAACTATCTGCAGGATATCGGCCAGTACGGCATGATGGGCCGCAACGCCGCCAAGGTGGTCCTGGAGGGCAACAGCTTCAGCACCGTGCAGGACCCCATCGTCGCCAAGGATCCCGGCACCGAGGTGGTCAACCGGGACAACGTCTTCAACGGCACCCGCGGCCGCAGGGACAACACAGGCTCCGCCTTCGACCCCGCACAGAACTACACCTACCAGAAGGACGACGCCGCCCGCGTTCCGGACATCGTTGCCGCCGGCGCAGGCCCACGGGAAAACAACGCCCCGAACAACTCAACAGAAATCACCGTTGCGTTGGACGGCACCGGCGACTTCGGCAGCCTCCAGGCAGCGATCGGATCCGTCCCCAGCGGAAGCACGGCGCCCCGCACCATTACCGTCAAACCCGGCACCTACCGCGAATCGGTGAACATCTGGGCGGACCGCCCCAACCTCACCATCCAGGGTGCAACAGCCAACCCGGCCGACGTCGTCGTCAGCTACGACCTGCCGGCCAACGGCGTGAAGTTCTTCGGCGGCACCTGGGGCGCAGGTGCAAGCGCCACCCTCAACGTCCTCGCCGAGGGAACCACCGTGCGGAACCTGACGGTGGAGAACACCTACGATGAGGCCGCCAACGGAGGCAGCCAGGCGCTCGCCGTCCGGAGCGTGGCGGACAAGGTGACCTTCGACGGCACCCGCTTCCTTGGCAACCAAGACACCTACTTGGCGGATACCACCGGACGCGATGCCACCGCACGCACCTACCTCAAGAACTGCTACATCGAAGGCGACGTGGACTTCATCTACGGCCGCGGCACCGCCGTGCTGGACGGTTGCACCATCCATTCTTTGGACCGCGGCAGTGCAACCAACAACGGCTACATCGTGGCTCCGAGCACCAAGAACTCCAATCCGTACGGCATCCTGATCGTCGACAGCAACCTCACCTCCAACGCCGCCGCGGGAACGGTCAGCCTGGGACGCCCCTGGTTCGCGAGCAGTGATCCTGACGCGCATCCCATGGCCGTGATCCGGGACTCCGTCCTGGGCAGCCACATCGCAGTGCGCGGCTGGGCGGATATGAGCGGCCACTCGTGGACCGAGGGCCGGTTCGCTGAGTACAACAACAGCGGACCCGGCGCCCTCGTCAACGAATTCCACCCCCAACTCACCCCGGAAGAGGCCAACAAGTTCACCAAGGAAGCCTTCCTCGGTGACTGGACTCCGGCGGGACGTGGTTAAGATGGCCCGCACACCTGGGGTGAACCTCCGACGGCGGACCCTCCTGGCAGCCGGCCTCACCGCAACTGGCCTGGCGGGGTCCGGCCTTCTTGCCCCGAGGGCGACGGCGGCTCCGAGCAGCCGGGACGCCGCTTCCAGCTCCCACGGCTTTGCCGAAGCCGGCCTGCCGGTGAACCGCACCCTGGGAGGCAATGCCTGGAGTGACGAGCCCACAGGCTTTGCCGGGGTGGCAGCCCACGGCCGCGCCGGCACCACCGGAGGGGCCGGCGGTGACGTCGTCCATGCCGTCACCCCGGACCAGCTCCGTGGCTTTGCCAGGAGCCCCGAACCCCTGGTGGTGATCCTGCACGGCGAACTGGTATTCCCTCACTACGAGAAGCTGGTTGTCAGCGCCAACAAGTCCTTCCTCGGGGCAGGCGACGGAGCTGCGGTGGTCAATGCAGGATTCAAGCTCATCAACGTCTCCAACGTGGTGTTCCGCAATTTCACCGTCCGGGACTCCTACATTCCGGGCGATTTCGAGGGAAAGCGCCCGGACAACGACAGGGACGGTATCCAGATGGACACCTGCACCCACGTCTGGGTGGACCACATGCACTTCACCCGGCTGGGCGACGGCCTGGTGGACATCCGCAAGGACTGCGACAACGTCACCCTGTCCTGGAACGTTTTCTCGGACCACAACAAGGCGCTCGGCGAAGGCTGGACCTCGAACGTAGTCACGCGGCTCACCCTGCACCACAACTGGACCCGGAACACCCACCAGCGCAATGCAAGCCTGGACAACACAGCAGCATCGCACGTCTACAACAACTACCTCGAGAACATATCCAGTTATGGGATGCTCGGGCGAAACGCTGCCTTGCTGGTGGTGGAGGGCAACTACTTCCGCGACGTCCGGAACCCACTGCACCATCAGGGACCGGGCGGTGAGCTGGTGGCCCGCGGCAACATTTTCGAGGCGTGCACCGGCAACACCGGCCATGAGCGGGGACAGTCGTTTGATCCCACCGAGGCGTACACCTACGAACTGACGCCCACGGCTGCGGTGCCGGCACTTGTCCGGGCGTTCGGCGGGCCCTTGCGCGGCACGCAACCTGCTGCCCGGAAGGTCATTACGGTGGCACTGGACGGCACGGGAGACTTCGCCAGCATCAGGGCGGCGGTAGGGGCGATTCCCACCAACAACGGCCCCGTCACTGTGCTGGTCCAGCCCGGAACGTACCGCGAACCCGCCGTCGTCTGGAGCGACCGGCGGAACATTACCCTGGCGGGGGCTACCGGACAAGCTGAGGATGTGGTCCTGACGAACAGCAAAGGCCTTACCTTGCTGGTGGCGGCCGACGGGTCAACAGTGAAGGACCTCACGGTCACGTCCGACACCCCACAGAACAGCACCGTCCTGCGTACCACGGGAAGGAACGTCAGCTATTCGAACGTGGCGGTTCTCAATGGAACATCCGAATAAGGGGTGGTCAACGTTCTTGAAGTCCTACTAGTCTTCAAGAACGGCCCGCAACCGGGAGCCCCAAGGCAATCACGAGGAGCGAAGTTGTCCAACCACACGTACAGCATTTCTGAAATTGTCGGCACGTCGGATCAGGGAGTGGACGACGCCGTCCGGAACGGAATCGCCAAGGCATCCCAGACCCTGCGGAACCTTGACTGGTTCGAGGTCAAGGAGATCCGGGGCCACCTGGAAGAGGGCAAGATCGCCGACTGGCAGGTCACCATCAAGCTCGGATTCCGGCTGGAAGACCACTAATCCAAAGCCCAACTGGCCCGCAGATAACACCCGTTTTCCGGCGTTAACCTGCGGGCCAGTTCGGCTTTAACGCAAAAAGGCTAATTCGCTGAAACGGCACCTGCTGAGCGCCGCCGCCACACGGTGGGGACGCCGTCGAACGCCGGGAACACGTGGCCTTCGAAGAAGGACAGGACCGTGTGCGGGTCCTGGTCCGGGCTCCAGAGGCCCGACACCGGGCAGTGCGAACCGGTAGCGGTAGAGGGAGCACCGACGGCGGCAGCAGCCTGGCGTTCCTTAAGCAGGGCGATGCGTTTCATCTTTGAGACCATCCTTGGAGTAAGAACTTGTTCCTCCAGCCTAGGAAGGCTTGCTGTCCTGCCCAATGGGCTCGTGGCCAGAATCCGTCCGTACGGCTGGTCAAACGCACAGCGGAGGCGGCGCAGGCAGCAGCTAGCCGCCGCTTTCGGCAACGGTTGCAGGGGCGTCCGCCACGGCACTGCGCGGCTGCTCCGGATTCGCTACCGCACCGAGGCTGCCGAGCAAGGCAAGGGCATCGGCCGACGGCGACCCGGGCCGGGCGGAATAGACCCTAAGCGTCTGGTCGGGGTCCTCCGGGAGGACAAGGTTCTCAAAGTTCAGTTCCAGGTCCCCGACGGCGGGGTGGTGCAGACGGACGGTCCCTGCGGACCTGGTTGCCACGCGATGTCCCGCCCACCATTGCCGGAAGTGCTCGCTGTTGACCGCCAGTTCACCCACGAGCTGGTTGGCCTGGGCGTCGTTGGGATGCCGGCCAACGTCAAGGCGGAGCGCTCCGGCGGCTTCTGCAGCCACCGTCTTCCAGTCGCGGAACAGCTCCCGGGCTGCGGGGTCGAGGATGAGCCAGCGGGTCAGGTTCCTTTCCGCCACCGGGAGCGCCGGAAAATCGGTGAAGAGCAGGAACGCCAAACGGTTCCCGGCCAATACGTCGCTCCGGCGCCCCAACACCATCGCCGGCACGTCTCCCACGGCTTGCAGGAGGTGGCGAAGGGCCGGGCGGACCGACTGCGCCGTTTGCCCGGCTGAGCGCGGGTTCGCAGCGCAGTTCTCCAACAGATCCATCATGTGCGCCTGCTCGCTGCTGCTGAGGCGGAGCGCCCGGGACACGGCGTCCAGCACTGTGCGCGAGGGGTGGATGTTCCGGCCCTGTTCGAGGCGGACGTAGTAATCGGGACTGACCCCCGCCAGCCTTGCCACTTCCTCACGCCGAAGTCCGGGCACCCTGCGGGCCCCGGAGGTAGGCCCCGCCCCTGCATCCTCGGGGCTCAGCCGGGACCGCATGGCTTTGAGGAATTTTCCGAACTCGGCGCTTTGACCCATGCAAACCATTGTGACCCGAGCTGTCCGGCAGCTTCTACAACGAAGGTAGGACTGGCAGTCCTAGGAAAAACAAGATCAGCCTTGCTTACTGACATCGGAGCCAAAAGTGCATAGGCTCAGTAACGAGCCAGCGGAAACCGCTTTCTCGGCGTCGAGCCACCGGCACCCACACCCGCACCTTTCAAGGAGCCCCACTATGTCAGAGCTGACACTGAACAACGGCGTCACCATCCCCCAGCTTGGTTTCGGTGTTTTCCAGGTACCGCCCGAAGACACCCAGCGGACTGTGGAGGACGCGCTCGAGGCCGGATACCGCCACATTGACACTGCTGCCGCATACCGCAACGAGGCCGGCGTCGGGGCAGCGATCGATGCCACCGGCATCCCCCGCGAGGACATCTTTGTGACCACGAAGCTCCGCAACGGCGAGCAGGACCGGGCACAGGAAGCGTTCCAGAACAGCCGTTTAGCACTTGGCCTGGACTACGTCGACCTTTACCTCATCCACTGGCCCGTCCCGTCGCAGGGCCTGTACGTCCAGGCCTGGAAGGAGATGGAGCGGCTGTACGAAAACAACCAGATTCGTGCAATAGGAGTCTCCAACTTCCTTGCCGGCCACTTGGACGACCTGCTGGAGTCCGCCGAAATTGTCCCCGCCGTGAACCAGATCGAGCTCCACCCCAGCTACCAGCAGGCGGAACTGGCGGATAAGTGCCGCCGCCTTGGCATCGCGGTGGAAGCCTACAGCCCGCTGGGACGGGGCGCAGACCTGAACGGTGATGCCGTGACAGCCATTGCCAACGCCCACAACGCCACCACTGCCCAGGTGGTGCTCGCCTGGCACCTGGCGGCCGGCAACATCGTGATCCCCAAGTCCAGCCAGCCTGCCAGGATCCGGGAAAACTTCGCGGCCTCGGCCCTTACCCTTTCGGATGAGGAGCTTGCGGCCATCACCGCGCTCGAGTCCGGAGCGCGGCAGGGCTCGGATCCCGCCGTCGCCTCCTTCACCCAGATGTAGTCCATCCAGCTGTAGCCCACCCAGCTGAGCCAGGGCCCCCGACAGGCCCTGCCACGAAAGGATCCACAAATGCAGTACACCCATCTGGGCCGCTCCGGCCTGAAGGTTTCCCGGCTCTGCCTGGGCACCATGAACTTCGGCCCGCAGACGGAGGAGTCCGACGCTCACAGCATCATGGACTCCGCACTGGACCACGGCATCAACTTCTTTGACACTGCCAACGTGTATGGCGGAGCCGGGCATCGCGGCTGGACCGAGGAGATCATCGGCCGCTGGTTTGCCAAGGGCGGCGAGCGCCGGGAGCGCACGGTGCTGGCCACCAAGCTTTACGGAACCATGACGGACCGGCCCAACGAATCAAAGCTGTCCGCGTTGAACATCCGCCGCGCCCTGGATGCGAGCCTGAAGCGCCTGCAGACGGACTACATCGACATCTACCAGTTCCACCACATTGACCGGGACACCCCCTGGGATGAGATCTGGCAGGCCATCGACGTGGCCGTCCAGCAGGGCAAGATCCTGTATTCCGGCAGCAGCAACTTCGCGGGCTGGCACATCGCCCAGGCGCAGGAGGCCGCGCGTCGGCGCAACTACACAGGGCTGGTCAGCGAGCAGTCCATCTATAACCTCTTTATGCGCCAGGTGGAGCTGGAAGTCATTCCGGCGGCCCAGCAGTACGGGTTGGGGCTCATCCCTTGGTCGCCACTGCAGGGCGGACTCCTGGGCGGGGTGCTGAAGAAGGAACGGCAGGGCGTCCGCCGGACCGAGGGCCGGGCAGCCGAGACCCTGAAGAAGCACCAGGACCAGATCCAGCAGTACGAGGACTTCGCCGAGGAGCTGGGCCAGGAGCCCGGTGACGTCGCCCTCGCCTGGCTGCTGCATCAGCCCGTCGTTACGGCGCCCATCATCGGGCCGAGGACCCAGGAACAGCTCGACGCCGCCGTCCGTGCTTTGGATGTCTCGTTGGACGCCGATGCGCTCAAGCGCCTCGACGACATCTTCCCGGGCCACCGGACAGCGCCGGAAGACTACGCGTGGTGAACCCACTCGTTCGCGAAGCCGACACGGTGGCGCCGAGGAGCATCCTCTTCATCGGCGGCACCGGGGTCATCAGCGCGACGGCGGCGGAACGCGCCGTCGCGCTGGGGCACCGGCTGACAATCCTCAACCGGGGCCGGTCCACGAGGCCGGTCCCGGAAGGGGTGGAGACTCTGCGCGCGGACGTTCGGGACGTCTCCGCAGTCCGGGAAGCGCTGGCGGGACGCGAGTTCGACGCTGTCGCAGACTTCATTACCTACAAGCCGGACCAGGCCAAGGCCAGCCTCGACCTGTTCGCCGGATATACCGGCCAGTATGTGTTCATCAGCTCCGCGTCCGCGTACCAGAAGCCGCCAACCCGGCTGCCGATCCGCGAGTCCACGCCGCTGAAGAATCCCTTCTGGCAGTACTCACGGGACAAGATTGCCTGCGAGGAGCTGTTCTACGAGGCTTACCGGGAACAGGACTTCCCGCTCACCGTGGTGCGCCCCTCGCATACCTACGACCGCACCAAGATTGCCATGGTGGGTGGCTGGACGGACCTTCACCGAATGCGGGCCGGGCTGCCCGTCATGGTGCATGGCGACGGCACGTCCCTCTGGACCCTCACCCACAGCAGGGACTTTGCGAAGGCCTTCGTGGGGCTGCTGGGCCGGCCCCAGGCTGTTGGCGAGAGCTACACCATCACCTCTGATGAATACCTGCCTTGGAACCAGATCTACCAGCTGTTTGCCCGGGCGGCGGGCGTGCCGGAGCCGGAGCTGGTGCACGTGGCTTCTGAAACCATTGCTGCGCACAGTGACGAACTTGGACCCAACCTGCTGGGCGACCGCTCCCACTCTGTGGTTTTCGACAACACCAAGATCAAGTCCCTGGTGCCGGACTACTGCGCCACAATCCCGTTTGCTGACGGAGCCCGGGAAATCGTGGACTGGTACGACGCCAATCCCGGACTGCAGGTTATTAACCAGCAGTTTATGGACCTCAGTGACCGGTTGACCGGCTGGGCCCGCAGCGGCGCCTGACCCTCCGTGAGGCCTCGTCCGGCTTTTCCGGGCGGGGCCTCTACAACGTTCTAAATAGCGGCTTTCCTTCCGCGCCGCAAGGGCTTGTTTAACCCACTACCCACCACTAGGTTACTGGGGAAGCGTTTTCCCAATCTCAAGTTGAAAGGATTCACCGATGAATCCGAGCAGGAACTCTGCCCGCCTCCTTTCGGCAGGTGCCTTGGGCCTTGCCCTCACCTTCGGCTGCCTCTCCGCCCCCGCATCCGCCGTCGAACGTTCCCCTAAGCCCGGCACTCCCGGCGTCCAGCTTGACCACCTTGACCGCGGCCTCGTGGCTGCCAAAACCTCCGAAGGTGTCTTCCTGAGCTGGCGCCTCCTGGGCCACGAAGCTACCGGATCATCCGCCACGGGCCTGACCGGCACGGACTTCAACGTCTACCGTGACGGCCAGAAGCTGGCCACGGTCACGGACAGCACCAACTTCCTCGACCCCATTGGGACAACCGCGTCGGGATACCAGGTGCGGGCCGTCGTCGGCGGCGTTGAACTCGACCGCAGCGCCACCGCCACCTCCTGGGGCGGCAACTTCAAGGACATCCCGCTCAAGAAGCCTGCCGACGGCGTCACCCCCACGGGCCAGGCATACACATACGCCGCGAATGACGCGTCCATCGGCGATGTGGACGGCGACGGCCAGTACGAGTTCATCGTCAAGTGGGATCCCAACAACTCCAAGGACGTCTCCCAGGTGGGCTACACCGGGAACACCTACGTGGACACGTACAAGGCTGACGGCACCCTCCTCCACCGGATCGACCTCGGCGTGAACATCCGCTCGGGCGCCCACTACACCCAGCTCCTGGTCAACGACTTCGACGGCGACGGCCGCGCGGAGATGATGATGAAGACCGCCCCGGGAACCAAGAGCACCAACTTCAATGCTGACGGCAGCGTTGCCTCGGAAAGCTTCATCACACTGCTGCAGTCCGACACTAATGCCGGCTACGCCAATGCCGACGACTACCGGATGAGCGCCGCTGACTACTACCAACACGTGGTGAAGACGTTCCAGGGCTGGACCGAACATCCGGAAGTGAAGGCCGGCAACTGGCCAGCCACCCTGGAGGAAGCGTTCGGGATCGCCCCGAAGTACCAGTACCCCCTGTCCCAGGCCGACGCCCAAGCACTGACCGACTACTTTATGGACGTCTACGCCCCGGCGCGCAGCGCCCGGAACAACCTGCGCGCCTTCGAGGGCTTCATTCTCTCCGGCCCGGAGTACCTCACCGTCTTCGAGGGTGCCACCGGCAAGGAGTTGAAGACGGTCGCCTACCAGCCCGGCAGGCACGACGACGGCCTGATGTGGGGCGATTACGCCATGGCCCGCATCGAACCCGGCAACCGCGTGGACCGGTTCCTCGCCGGCGTCGCCTACCTGGACGGCACGAAGCCGGCAGCCGTCTTCGCCCGTGGCTACTACACGCGCAGCACGCTGGCTGCCTACACCTGGGACGGCTTTAACCTCTCCCCCGTGTGGAATGTGGACTCAGGCTGGACCCCCATGACCAACCCGTTCAACGACGGCCCCCATGGCCGGAACGGCACCGACCCTAAGTTCGGAACGCTCACCACGCAAGGCTTCCACTCCCTGAGTGCCTCGGACGTGGACGGTGACGGCAAGCAGGAAATCGTCTACGGCTCCGCCACGATCGACGACGACGGGTCGCTTCTCTACAGCTCCTTCGACACCATGCCGGCCGGCAGCGCCACGCCAGGGGAAGAAGCCCGCCTGGGCCACGGCGACGCCATGCACGTCACCGACATTGACCCCGCCCGTCCTGGCAAGGAAATCTTCAGCGTGCACGAGGGCGGAACCTATGCCCCCTACGGCTACGCAATGCGCGACGCCGCTACCGGCGAGGTGCTGTTCGGCGCCTACTCCGGCAGGGACACCGGCCGTGGCATGATCGGCGACGTGGATAAGACTGTCCCAGGCATCGAGAACTGGGCCATCGGCATGCAGTCAGCCGACGGCCGCAAGCTCTCCTCCACAGGCCCCGGTACCAACATGAACATCAAGTGGGCCGCGGACATGACCACACAGCTCGTCAACGGCTCCAGGGACCAGACGCCCTCGATCGACGACTGGAAGCGCGGCCGGCTCCTCACTGCTACAGGCACCCGCACCAACAACGACACCAAGGGCAACCCGAGCCTGGTGGCGGACGTGGTGGGTGACTGGCGGGAAGAACTGCTGGTAAGGACCGTGGACAGCTCGGCCCTGCGGATGTACCTCAGCACCGAAGTGACAAACCACAAGCTCTACACGTTGATGCACGATCCGCAGTACCGCGCAGAAATTGCACGGCAAAACACCGCCTATAACCAGCCGGCCTACACGGACTTCTACCTCGCCTCCGACATGGACTTCGCTGACGTGCCCCTGCGGGCGGCGTGGCTGCCGGGCAGCGTGAAGGCGCTGCAGCACGTCCTGGAAGACCTGGTCGAGTCAGGGGACGTCGCAGGACCGGTAGGAAGCCAATTGACGGCGAGCATCCAGCAGGCGGCGAAGGCAGTCGAGGACGGCGACGAAGCCAGGGCCGCGCAGGCACTGCAGCGCTTTACGGACTTCCTGGGCCAGCAGAAGGGCCCGGACAAGGTATCGGACACCGCACGCGTGGCCCTGACCTACAACGCCGAAAACATCCTGCGGGCGTTTGGGGACTAGGACGGGCAGCACATAAGGGAGAGACTGTTGCAATGACACGTGCACCGCTGATCAAACTCAACGACGGCTACTCCATTCCACAGGTGGGTCTTGGCACCTGGCCGCTGGACGACGATCAGGCGGCCACCGCCGTCGTACAGGCTCTGGAAGCCGGGTACAGGCACATCGACACTGCCGTGAAGTACGGCAACGAACGTGGCGTGGGCAACGGTATCCGGGCCAGCGGGGTGGACCGGGAGGAGTTGTTCATCACCACCAAGGTGGACGGCCAGTTCCAAGGCAACGACCGTGCAGTTGAAGGGCTGGACGGGGCGCTGAAGCGGCTGGGGCTCGACTACGTGGACCTGTTCCTGATCCACTGGCCGCTTCCGCAGCGCGATGAATATGTCTCCACCTGGAAGACCTTCGAGCGGCTGCAGGCCGAGGGCAAGGTCCGCTCCATCGGGGTGTCCAACTTCAAGCCCGCCCACCTGGAGCGGCTGATGGCGGAGACAGAAGTAGTGCCCGCGGTGAACCAGATCCAGTTGAACCCTGCCATCACCCGGTCGGCAGAACGCGAGTTCCATGACAAGCATGGGATTGTGACCCAGTCCTACAGCCCGCTGGGAGGGGACGGCGCCGGCCTGCTCGGTGCGCCCATCCTCTTTCAACTTGCCGAAAAGCACGGAAAAACCCCTGGTCAACTGGTCCTTCGCTGGCATGTTCAAAACGGAATTGTAACGATTCCGAAAACGTCGAATCCGGACCGGATGAGGGAAAACCTGGACATCTTCGATTTCGCCTTGGATCTGCAGGATTTAGCGGAATTATCGGTCCTGGACGAGGGCCCCGGCGCGGGCAACGATTCTGACGTTACAGGGCACTGAAACGGGCCTGAAGTGCGCTTTTTCCTGAACCCGGGGTTGGCAAATAGATAGTAAGCATGATTACTATTGAGGCAGAAGGATGAAGTGCTTCCGGGATCCGGAGGCCTCCTTTACTTAGGAAGAGGAACAAAAAATGGGATTCATTGCATTTCTAATTCTCGGACTTATTGCTGGTGCGATCGCTAAGGCGATCCTTCCGGGCCACCAGGGTGGCGGCTGGCTCATCACCCTCGTACTGGGCGTCGTCGGAGCACTCCTCGGCGGCTGGATCGGCGGAATGATCTTCGGCACCGGACTGCAGGAGTTCTTCTCCCTGCAGACGTGGCTGCTGGCCATCGGCGGCGCGCTTATCGTGCTGCTGGTGTACGGCATGGTCACCAAGCGCGGTGCGCGTCGCTAACTAGCGCGCAGCCAGGAGACCGGCCTGGGGACACCATCCCCAGGCCGGTTTTCCCATCTCCCGGCCTCTCTGGCCGGAAGTGAAACCCTCTCAGGGAGCAGGAGTTCATCATGAAAAACAAACTTCTTTTGGGCGTTGGAATTGCCGCCGGATACGTGCTTGGGTCGCGGTCCGGCCGGGCAGCCTACGACAAGCTCAAGGCCCGCGCTGCCGGCATCTGGGACAGCAAGCCTGTCCAGGACAAGGTGTCCGTGGCCACGGAGGCGATCAAGGAGAAAGCCCCGGAAGTTGCGGATCAGCTGACCGAGGCGGCCCGCCGCGCAGGCACCGTCATCGGCTCCGCGATGCACCGTGACGGGTCGTCCGGGGACGGCAAGTCCTCTACGTCCGGCGACGCCACGACAACGGGCGCCGCCACCGGCACGGCCGGGACTACCGGTACCTCCGGCGGTTTCGGCGCTACCGGCACATCCGCTACGACGGATACGCTCGGGACTTCGGCCACCTTGGGAACAGCCGGTACACCCGGTACGACCGGCGCCGCGGGGACGTCCGGAACGCTTAGCGACGCGGAGCTCGGCGAGGACCACATCCCTGCCCACAGCACGCACCCCGAGACCCACAACCTGGGAACCACCAGCGACGAACCGGACTCCAAAGCGTAGTCACGCGCCCGTCCTTTTCGTGGCGGTTCCACTTGTCCTCCTTTGTGACATGAGGCCGCCTCGTTGATGTGCTACAACTGAATGGCTTTGCTGGCCGTCGCGATCCTTGGGGGACGCGGCGGCCAGCGGCGTTTGACCCCCCGATAGTGCGTCCTGCCCTCCCGATCAAGCTGAAACTCCCGCATATCCGGGACGAGGCTGGTTTATCCACATAGCGTCGTTGGCTGGCACTTTTGTCAGTGGTCTTTGGCAGAGTTGTCCTATGGAAGCCAGTGGGGATCAGCTTGCGGAGTACGGCGGTTCTACCGCTGTGCTGACCCGGG
>NZ_JBNHGJ010000027.1:0-71924 GCF_059091165.1 Arthrobacter sp. Hb9-2
CGGCCACGGTCCTGGCCAATCCGCTGGCCGCATCGCAGGGGGCCATCGCAGCCGCAACCGGGATCACCGGCAGCCAGGCGCACGTGGCCGTGACGGCTTTTCCGGTGCTCGCCGTCGTCGCCGGTTGTTTGCTGGCCCTGGCAGCCCTGCTCATCATCCCTGCCGGGCGGTACTGGAAGACCCGGACAAAATATGACGCGCCCGCGGCCGGCAGTGCGGCCCCGCCGGCAGGTCCGGTGGACGAGATCGACAGCTGGGACCGGCTCTCCCGCGGCGACGACCCCACCTGAGGCGTCCCGGCCCTGGGCCGGCGCCGCAGGCACGCCGCCGATACGCGGCCACCGGCCAATAAATGGCAGAATGTAAGCAGTATCCACCCTGAGGAGATTTTCCATGAGCAAAGCACCTGCGTCCGTTTCCAAGTCAGGCACCCGCACGGTAGCCCCCGGCGCCATTGACCACAGCCAGGAACTCGGCCACGGCAACAGCCCCGCGGCCTGGACCTGCGTCATCGTGATGCTGGTGGGCGCCCTCATCATGTCCATCGCTTTCGTCATCGCCAACACCCCCATCTTCATCGCCGGCGGCGGCGTGATGGTGCTTGGGCTGATCCTCGGCTTCATCATGCGCAAGGCAGGCTACGGCGTCGAAGGCAGCAAGCTGAAGAACTCCGGCCACTGATGGCAACTGTTCTCGATGACATCAACGCCGGTGTCAGGGAGGATATGGACGCGCGGAAACGCCTCGTTTCCCTCGCTGAACTCAAGGACCGGGCCCAGGCCGCAGCGCCTGCCCGCGACGCCTGGGCCGCCCTCGGCGGTACCTCTCCGTCCCGGGAACAGCTGAAAGTCATCGCTGAGATCAAACGCCGCAGCCCCTCCAAGGGCGACCTCGCCGCGATCGGCGATCCCGCCTCCCTCGCACGGCAGTACGCCGACGGCGGCGCCTCCGTCATCAGCGTCCTCACCGAACAGCGTCGCTTCAGCGGGTCACTTGCGGACCTCGATGCCGTGCGCGCCGCGGTTGACGTTCCGCTGCTCCGCAAGGACTTCACCCTCGACGAGTACCAGATCTGGGAAGCCCGCGCCCACGGCGCGGACCTGGTCCTGCTGATCGTGGCGGCCCTCTCCGACGCGCAGCTCACCGAGTATTCGGCGATCAGCTCCGAACTCGGCATGAACGTGCTGGTGGAAACGCACACCGAAGAGGAAATTGAACGGGCCGTCGCCGCCCAGGCGCGAATCATCGGCGTCAACGTGCGGAACCTGAAGACGCTCGACGTCGACCGTTCCATCTTCGCCTCCTTGGCGGGGCTGATTCCGGCCGAGGCCCTCGTGGTCGCGGAGTCCGGCGTCCGCGACGTGGACGACGTCACGCACTACGCCGCCAGCGGCGCCAACGCAGTCCTGGTGGGTGAGGCCCTGGTGAGCCACTCCACGCCGCGTGAGCGGATTGCCGAATTTACGGCGGCCGGCGCCGCCGCCATCGCCGCCCGCGGCTGACCGAAACGCCCCTGCACACCACTGTGGACAGGGGCTGTTTGCCGCCCGCGGATCTGTCCCGGCCCCCAGCCGGGATACCACACTTACTGAACGACCTACTGGAACAGGACGGGACTGATGGCTGACGCACCCTCAGCGAACGCTGACAACAACGCCGCGGAAGCATTCCTGCAGGGCGGCTCCCTCAAGCACGCCCCGGGACCCTACTTCGGCAGCTACGGGGGACGCTGGATGCCGGAGTCCCTCATCGCCGCGTTGGACGAACTCGAGGAGACCTTCGACAAGGCCAAGGAGGATCCCGAGTTCCGGGCCCAGATCGCGGACCTGAACAAGAACTACTCCGGCCGTCCCTCCCTCCTGACGGAAGCAAAGCGCTTCTCCCAGCATGCCGGGGGAGTCCGGATCTTCCTCAAACGCGAGGACCTGAACCACACCGGTTCACACAAGATCAACAACGTCCTTGGCCAGGCCCTGCTCGCCAAGCGCATGGGCAAGACCCGCGTCATCGCCGAAACGGGCGCAGGACAGCACGGCGTGGCCAGCGCCACCGCCGCCGCCCTCATGGGCCTGGAATGCGTGGTCTACATGGGCGCGGAGGACTGCCGGCGCCAGGCGCTGAACGTTGCGCGCATGGAGCTCCTTGGCGCCACCGTTATCCCCGTCACCAGCGGCTCGCAGACCCTCAAGGACGCCATTAACGACGCCCTGCGGGACTGGGTGGCAAACGTGGACAACACCCACTATCTCCTCGGCACCGCAGCCGGCGCGCACCCGTTCCCGGCCATGGTCCGGTACTTCCACGAAGTAATCGGCGAGGAAGCCCGCGCCCAGATCCTGGAGCAGGAAGGCAGGCTCCCTGACGCCGTCTGCGCCTGCATCGGCGGCGGTTCCAACGCCATCGGCATCTTCCACGGCTTCCTTGACGATCCGTCGGTCAGGATCTACGGCTTCGAGGCAGGCGGCGACGGCGTGGAGACCGGCCGCCACGCGGCCACCATCACGCTGGGCAAGCCCGGCGTTCTGCACGGCGCCCGCTCCTACCTCATGCAGGACGACGACGGCCAGACCATCGAGTCCCACTCGATCTCCGCCGGCCTCGACTACCCGGGCGTCGGCCCGGAGCACTCCTACCTCGCCGACATTGGGCGCGTCAGCTACGAGCCGATCACGGACAGCGAGGCCATGGAAGCGTTCCGGCTGCTGTGCCGCACTGAAGGCATCATCCCCGCCATCGAGTCCGCGCACGCCCTGGCCGGCGCCATCAAGGTGGGGCAGCGGCTTGCAGACGAAGCCGCCGCCGGCGGCGGGACGGCGCAGGACAAGATCGTGATCGTGAACCTTTCCGGCCGCGGCGACAAGGACGTGGCCACCGCAGCCGAATGGTTTGACCTGTTGGACAAGGATTCCGCCGAGTCGGAAATCGGCAAAGAGGGGGAGCAGCTGTGACCACTGCACAGACCATCAGCAAGTCAGCGGCGGCAATCGACAAGGCCCGCGCCGAGGGCCGCGCCGCCCTCATCGGCTACCTGCCCGCCGGCTACCCGAGCGTGGAACAGACAATCGCCGCCGGTATCGCGCTGGCGGAAAACGGCGCCGACCTCATCGAGATCGGCATCCCCTACTCCGACCCGGTTATGGACGGCCAGGTCATCCAGGCCGCCACCACGGAGGCGCTGGCGAACGGCTTCGCGGTGCGCCAGGTCTTTGACGTCGTGGCAGGCATCACCAGCAAGACCGACGCCGCCGTCCTGGTCATGACCTATTGGAACCCGGTGGTCAGGATGGGTGTGGACGAGTTCTCGCGGCGCCTGGCGGAGGCTGGGGGAGCCGGGCTCATCACCCCGGACCTCATCCCCGACGAGGCCGCCGAGTGGATGGAAGCGTCGGACAAATACGGCCTGGACCGGGTGTTCCTTGTGGCACCGTCCTCCACCACCGAGCGCATGCAGCGGACCGTGGACGCCAGCCGCGGCTTCGTCTACGCGGTGTCCATCATGGGCGTCACCGGCGCCCGGACCTCGGTCAGCACGGCGGCCAAGGACGTGGTGGCTGCGGCCCACGCGGCCGGCGCCGAGCGCGTCTGCGTGGGACTCGGCGTCTCCAACGCCGGCCAGGTCCGCGAGATCGCCGCGTACGCCGAAGGCGTCATCGTGGGCACGGCGTTGGTAGCCGCAATCCGCGACGGGGGAGTGGACGCCGTCGCTGCGCTCACTAAGGACCTCAGCACCGGACTGAGCCGTGACACCGGACTGACAGAGGAAGAAGCCTAATCCATGCAGACCTTCCTTCAGGCAGCCGCCATGGTGCCGGCCAGCATCCCCAGCCCGGACTGGTCCGGCTTCGACATTCCCCTGCCATGGGGGACGCTGCGCATCCACGCCTACGCCCTGTGCATCCTGGCAGGCATCGTGGTGGGCCTGTGGCTTACCTCGGCCCGCTGGGCAAAGCGCGGAGCACCTGAAGGCAGCGTCTGGGACATCGTCGTCTGGGCAATCCCGTTCGGCATCATCGGCGGCCGGCTTTATCACGTCGTTTCGTCCCCGGACGCCTACTTCGGTCCCGGCTTCGACGGCACCGGGGACCTCTCCCTGATCCCGCAGATCCAGCGGGGCGGCCTGGGCATCTGGGGCGCCGTGGTCCTAGGCGTGGTGGGGGCATGGATCGGCTGTCGGCGCAGCGGGGTCAAGCTGAGTGCTTTCCTTGACGCCGCCGCACCCGGGCTGCTGCTGGCCCAGGCCGTGGGGCGCTGGGGCAACTGGTTCAACCAGGAACTGTTCGGCGGGCCCACCACCCTGCCGTGGGGGCTGGAGATCGACGCCGACAACGCCAATTTCCCCGCCGGTGTCGCTGCCGACACCCTGTTCCACCCCACGTTCCTCTACGAATCGCTGTGGAACCTGGCCGGCGTCGTCATCCTGCTCGCCCTGGACCGGAAGTTCAACTTTCGCCGCAGCAGGCTGTTCTGGCTCTACGCGATGTACTACACACTGGGACGGGTCTGGATCGAAGCCATGCGCATCGACGACGCTGAGCAGATCTCGCTGTTCGGCATCACCACCCGCCTCAATGTATGGACCAGCATCTTCGTTTTCCTGGCAGCCCTTGTGGCGTTCATCCTGCTGGGAAGGAAGAAGCGCACGGAGCCGGACAGTGTATACCTGGAGGGCCGGGAACCGGCGGAAAACCATGAGGCGGAGCCGGATAAAAACGCTGTTTCAGCGTCCGGCGATCGGGTCCGTGATACGGACACCGTTGTCTCAGATAGTGGTTCGCGTGATAATCTCCCTGATAACCAAAGCGGTTCCCGGCGTGCTTCCGTCCCCACGGAAGAAGCCAAGGCTGCGCCGGCAGGCCCCAAGCCAGGACCGGATGCAAACGCTGCCGGAAGTTCCGGCAGCACGGCCACAGGAACCGCGCCGGAAGCCGGCGCTACCAAGTAGCGCGCAGGCCAGGCAGGGCAGCAGAGCCACCGCTCGAAGCGCCCAATCACCACAGTGTCGTGGCATCGGGGCCGCCCTGGACAGCATAGAGCTGCTGCCCAGTGTTGCCCGGGGCAGGGGCCTGCGTAACTGTTAGTTCAGCAGGCTACGCTGACCTACAATTTCCAGTAATCAACACTTTGTTGTGCCCATAACCGCGGCGCCGACGAGTGGGGCCAACGGTGTCCCTTCCATACGCACGATCAGGAGGAAGGACGTCTCCCATGAGCCAAACTCTTCACACTCCCAGCTGGTCCGAACCGGACCAGCCTGAGGTTGCCATGTCGCCGTTCAAGCGCTTCGCCGCGCTGCCGGAGGCAAGCGGGCTGTACAACCCGGAGCAGGAGAAGGACGCCTGCGGTCTTGCGATCATCGCCACGCTCCGCGGTGAGCCCGGGTACGACATTGTGGACGCCGCCCTCACCGCCCTGCGCAACCTGGAGCACCGCGGTGCCGTGGGCGCTGACGAAGGCACCGGTGACGGCGCAGGCCTCCTGATGCAGATCCCGGATGAGTTCTTCCGCGCGGTCACGGAGTTCGAACTTCCCGCCCCGGGCCAGTACGTTGCCGGCACCGCCTTCCTCCCCGCCGAACAGCGCGAGGCCGACGCCGCCAAGGCAGGCATCGAGGGCCTCGCGGCTGACGAGGGCCTCAAGGTCCTCGGCTGGCGTGAGGTGCCCATCGTCGCCGACCTCGTTGGTGCCATGGCTCGCGCCTGCATGCCCTACTTTTCCCAGCCCTTCCTGGCGTCCGCCACGGGCGAGGAGCTGGACCGCAACGAGTTGGACTCCCGCGCCTGGCGGATCCGCAAGCGCGCCCAGAACAAGTTCGGCGTCTACTTCCCGTCGCTGTCCTCGCGGACCATCGTCTACAAGGGCATGCTCACCACCGCCCAGCTCGAGCCGTTCTACCCGGACCTCTCGGACAAGCGCTTCAAGACCAAGCTCGCGATCGTCCACTCGCGCTTCTCCACCAACACTTTCCCGTCCTGGCCGCTGGCCCAGCCGTTCCGCACCATCGCGCACAACGGCGAAATCAACACGGTCAAGGGCAACCGCAACTGGATGCGCGCCCGCCAGTCCCAGCTCGCCAACCCGCTGCTGGGCGACTCGCCGGAAGAGCTGTACCCCATCTGCACCCCCGGCGCCTCGGACTCCGCGTCCTTCGACGAGGTAGCCGAGCTGCTGTGGCTCTCCGGCCGCCCCATCACGCACTCGATCATGATGATGATCCCGGAGGCGTGGGAAAACCACGCCACCATGGACCCGGCCCGCCGTGCTTTCTACGAGTACCACTCCCTGCTCATGGAGCCGTGGGACGGACCGGCAGCTGTTTCCTTCACCGACGGCAACCTGGTGGGCGCGACCCTGGACCGCAACGGCCTGCGTCCGGGCCGCTTCTGGATCACCGAGGACGGCCTGATCGTCTTCGCCTCCGAGGTGGGCGTCATCGACGTCGAACCCTCCAAGGTGGTCAAAAAGGGCCGCGTGTCCCCGGGCAAGATGTTCCTGGTGGACACCGACGCCGGGCGCATCATCGACGACGAAGAGGTCAAGGCGGAAGTCGCTGCCGCCAACCCGTGGGCGGAATGGGTCAAGGACAACCTGATCGACCTGAACGACCTGCCCGAGCGCGAGCACGTGGTCCATACCGCCGCGTCGGTGAACATCCGCCAGCGCACCTTCGGCTACACCACCGAGGAACTGAAGATCCTGCTGGGCCCGATGGCCCGTACCGGTGCAGAGCCGTTGGGCGCCATGGGTTCGGATACCCCGGTGGCCGTGCTGTCCAAGCGTCCCCGGCTGCTCTTCGACTACTTCGTGCAGTCCTTCGCGCAGGTGACCAACCCGCCGTTGGACGCCATCCGCGAAGAGCTGGTCACGTCGCTCACCTGTGCCATCGGCCCCAACGGCAACCTCCTGGACACCAAGCAGGTCCGCCAGCCCCAGGTCCAGCTGCCGTTCCCGGTCATCAACAACGACCAGCTCGCCAAGATCGCCAACATTGAAGATGCCGACGGCAACCGCGTCGCGATGAAGGTCCGCGGGCTCTACCGCCCCGAAGGCGGCGAGAACGCGCTCCGTGCCCGGCTGACGGAAATCTGCGAGCAGGTATCCGGCGCCATCAACCGCGGCGTGCAGTACATCGTGCTGTCCGACCGTGATTCGAACGCGCAGTGGGCGCCCATCCCGTCCCTGCTCCTGGTCAGCGCAGTGCACCACCACCTGCTCCGCAGCGCCAACCGGACCAAGACTGCTCTGGTGGTCGAAGCCGGCGACGTCCGCGAGACGCACCACGTCGCAGTCCTGATCGGGTACGGCGCGTCCGCCGTCAACCCCTACCTGGCCATGGAATCGGTGGAGCAGCTCATTGCCGCCGGCGACGTTACCGGGGTCACCCCGCAGGACGGCGTCTACAACCTCATCAAGGGCCTGGGCAAGGGCGTCCTGAAGATCATGTCCAAGATGGGCATCTCCACCGTTGCGTCCTACACCGGCGCCCAGACTTTCGAAGCGCTGGGCCTGGGCCAGGAACTGGTGGATGAATTCTTCGCCGGCACCCACTCGCAGCTTGGCGGCGTAGGCCTGGACGTCATTGCGGCCGAGGTTTCGGCACGGCACCAGATGGCGTACCCCGAGGGCGGCATCGAGCAGCCCCACCGTCCGCTCCTCGGCGGCGGCGAGTACCAGTGGCGCCGCGACGGCGAGCCGCACCTGTTCAACCCGGAGACCGTCTTCCGGCTGCAGCACGCTACCCGTGAGCGCCGCTACGACATCTTCAAGGCGTACACCAGGGGAGTGGACGACCAGTCCCAGAACCTGATGACCCTCCGCGGCCTGCTCAAGTTCAAGAATGAGCGTCCCGCGGTTCCGCTGGAGGAAGTGGAGCCGGTTTCCAGCATCGTCAAGCGTTTCTCCACGGGTGCCATGAGCTACGGCTCCATCTCCCAGGAGGCCCACGAGACGCTGGCCATCGCCATGAACCAGCTGGGCGGCAAGTCCAACACCGGTGAAGGCGGCGAGGACGTGGAGCGCTTGCTCGACCCGAAGCGCCGTTCCGCGGTCAAGCAGATTGCCTCCGGCCGTTTCGGTGTCACCAGCCTTTACCTGACCAACGCCGACGACATCCAGATCAAGATGGCGCAGGGTGCGAAGCCCGGCGAGGGCGGCCAGCTGATGGCTCAGAAGGTCTACCCGTGGGTGGCCCGGACCCGGCACTCGACGCCCGGCGTCGGACTGATCTCCCCGCCCCCGCACCACGACATCTACTCGATCGAGGACCTCGCGCAGCTCATCTACGATGCGAAGCGCGCCAACCCCTCGGCCCGTGTGCACGTGAAGCTGGTGTCGGAAGTCGGGATCGGCACGGTGGCATCCGGCGTGACCAAGGCGAAGGCCGACGTCGTGCTCGTTTCCGGCCACGACGGCGGAACCGGCGCCTCGCCGCTGAACTCGCTGAAGCACGCCGGTGTCCCGTGGGAGCTGGGCCTCGCCGAGACCCAGCAGACGCTGATGCTCAACGGTCTGCGCGACCGCGTTGTGGTGCAGGTGGACGGACAGCTCAAGACCGGCCGTGACGTTGTGATCGCTGCGCTGCTGGGCGGCGAGGAGTTCGGCTTCGCCACCGCCCCGCTGGTGGTGGAAGGGTGCATCATGATGCGCGTCTGCCACCTGGACACCTGCCCGGTGGGTGTGGCCACGCAGAACCCGGAGCTACGGGCACGCTTCAGCGGCAAGCCCGAGTTCGTGGTCAACTTCTTCGAGTTCCTGGCAGAGGAAGTCCGCGAAATCCTGGCAGAGCTGGGCTTCCGGAGCCTGGAAGAGGCCATCGGCCACGCCGAGGTCCTCGACGCCCGGGATGCCGTCAACCACTGGAAGGCCGACGGCCTGGACCTGGATCCGATCCTGCACGGGCTGGAGTTCGACGACGACGCCCCGCTGCGGAACATGACCGGCCAGAACCACGAGCTGGACAAGCACTTCGACCAGCGGCTGATCACCATGGCAACTGAGGCCCTCACGGACCGCAGCCCGGTGAAGATCTCGGTGGACGTGATCAACACGGACCGTTCAGTGGGCACCATGCTGGGCCATGTGGTCACCAAGACGTTCAGCACGGACGTCCTGGCCACGGACACCATCGACGTCACCCTCAGCGGCACTGCCGGCCAGTCCCTGGGCGCCTTCCTGCCCGCAGGCATCACCCTGCGGCTGTTCGGCGACTCCAACGACTACGTGGGCAAGGGCCTTTCCGGCGGGCGCATCATCGTCCGCCCGGACCGCACCAACGTCTTCAAGGCCGAGACCAATGTCATCGCCGGCAACGTGATCGGCTACGGCGCCACGAGCGGCGAGATGTTCCTCCGCGGCCAAGTGGGCGAACGCTTCCTGGTCCGCAACTCGGGTGCCACGGCCGTCGTCGAAGGCATTGGCGACCACGGCTGCGAGTACATGACCGGCGGCCAGACCCTTATCATCGGGCGCACCGGTCGCAACTTCGGTGCCGGCATGTCCGGCGGCACCGCCTACGTCCTTGACCTGGACGCTGCCAAGGTCAACAAGGACGCCCTGCAGTCCGGTGAACTCCAGCTCCGCGAGCTGGACGCCGAGGACCGCGACATCGTGCACGGCCTCCTGGTCAAGCACGTTGAAGAAACTGATTCCCAGCTGGCCGCGCGCCTCCTCGAGAACTTCGATGACACCGCTGCCCGCATTACCAAGGTGCTGCCGCGCGACTACGCGGCTGTGCTGCAAACCCGTCTCGACGCCATCGAAGAGGGCCTGGACCCCGACGGCGAAGAAGTGTGGTCTCGAATCCTGGAGGTAACCGGTGGCTGATCCACGCGGATTTTTGAAAGTACGTCAGCGTGAGACCCAGCCGCGCCGTCCCGTTCCCGTCCGCATCATGGACTGGAAGGAAGTGTACGAGGCGCAGGAGAAGGGCACCCTGAAGGCCCAGGCCGGCCGCTGCATGGACTGCGGCGTGCCGTTCTGCCACCAGGGCTGCCCGCTGGGCAACCTCATTCCTGAGTGGAACGACCTCATGTGGCGGGACAAGGGCGAGGAAGCCATCGAGCGCCTCCACGCCACCAATAACTTCCCTGAGTTCACCGGCCGGTTGTGCCCCGCCCCGTGCGAGGCGTCCTGCGTGCTGGGAATCAACCAGCCTGCCGTGACCATCAAGCAGGTGGAAGTATCCATCATCGACGAAGCCTGGGACAACGGCTGGGTCAGCCCGCTGCCTCCCGCACGCCTGACCGGAAAGACCGTTGCCGTCGTCGGCTCCGGGCCTGCCGGGCTGGCCGTCGCGCAGCAGCTGACCCGTGTGGGCCACACCGTGGCCGTGTACGAGCGCGACGACAAGATCGGCGGCCTGCTGCGCTACGGCATCCCCGACTTCAAGATGGAAAAAGAGCAGGTCGACCGCCGCATCGAGCAGATGAAGGCGGAGGGAACCCGCTTCCGCACCGGTGTAGCCGTGGGCACGGACGTGACCTGGGAGCAGCTGCGCAGGCGCTATGACGCCGTCGTGGTCTGCACCGGCGCCACCGTTCCGCGGGACCTGCCCATTCCGGGCCGCGACCTCGAAGGCGTGCACTTCGCCATGGATTACCTGGTTCCCGCGAACCGCGTGGTTGCGGGGGAGACGGTGGAGAACCAGATCCATGCCCAGGGCAAGCACGTTGTCATTCTTGGCGGCGGCGATACCGGGGCGGACTGCCTGGGCACGGCGCACCGCCACGGTGCTGCGTCCGTCACCACGCTTGCCATCGGCAAGCAGCCGCCTTCAGAGCGGGCGGGCCACCAGCCGTGGCCCACGTTCCCCACGCTCTTCGAAATGGCCAGCGCGCATGAGGAAGGCGGCGAACGCACCTACCTTGCCTCCACCGTGGAGTTTGTCGGTGAAAACGGCAAGCTGACCGGCGTCAAGGTGGCCGAAACGGAATTCGTGGACGGTAAGCGGCTGCCCAAGGCCGGTACGGAGCGGATCATCCCCGCGGATCTGGTGTTCCTGTCGCTGGGATTCACCGGGGCCGAGCCCGCAGGCATCACCGAACAGGTCAACGCAGAGTTCGACGGCCGCGGCAATGTGTCCCGCGACGGTTACTACATGACCAACACCGAGGGTGTCTTTGTTGCCGGCGATGCCGGGCGTGGCCAGTCCCTGATCGTCTGGGCCATCGCCGAGGGACGCGCCGCCGCAGCAGCAGTGGACAAGTACTTGATGGGCAGCACCATCCTGCCCGCACCCGTGGCGCCCACCGACCGGGCCATCGCCGTCCTCTAGTGCAGCATCGAGGGTTCACCTCCACGACAACTTAACCAATGCAAGAGACCAATAGGGTAGGTATATGAGACGCGCAAAAATTGTGGCTACGTTCGGCCCGGCAATTGCCAGCTACGAAAACACCCTCGCGGTGCTGGAGGCCGGCGTTGACGTCGCCCGTATGAACATGAGTCACGGCGACTACTCCGTGCATGACAACACCTACGAGAACGTGCGGAAGGCTGCAGCCGATCTTGGCAAGGCTGTGGCCATCATGGCCGACCTGCAGGGACCCAAGATCCGCCTGGGCCGGTTCGTTGACGGTCCGCACGCCCTTGCCGTGGGTGACACCTTCACCATCACCACCGAGGACGTCCCTGGCACCAAGGACATCTGCTCCACCACGCTGAAGAGCCTGACCGAGGACGTCAACGTGGGCGACGCCCTGCTGATCGACGACGGCAAAGTGGCCCTGCGTGCCACGGCTGTGGACGACGTCAAGGTTGTAGCAGAGGTTACTGTCGGCGGCATGGTGTCCAACAACAAGGGCATCAACCTTCCCGGTGTTGCCGTCAACGTCCCCGCATTGAGCGAAAAGGACGAGGACGACCTCCGCTGGGCCATGCGCCGCGGTGTTGACCTGGTGGCCCTGTCCTTCGTGCGTGACGCCTCGGACATCGCCCGCGTGCACGAGATCATGGACGAGGAAGGCCGCCGCGTGCCGGTCATCGCCAAGATCGAAAAGCCGCAGGCTGTTGAGCAGCTCCCCGAGATTATCGACGCGTTCGATGCCATTATGGTGGCCCGTGGCGACCTTGGCGTAGAGCTTCCGCTGGAGGAAGTGCCGATCGTCCAGAAGCGTGCCATCGAACTGGCCCGCCGCTGGGCCAAGCCGGTCATCGTGGCAACCCAGGTCCTGGAATCCATGATCGACAACCCCCGCCCCACCCGCGCCGAGGCCTCAGACTGCGCCAACGCAGTGCTGGACGGTGCGGACGCTGTTATGCTCTCCGGCGAGACCAGCGTGGGCAAGTACCCGATCGAGACGGTCAAGGTGATGGCCCGGATCATCGAGTCCACCGAGGTCCACGGCCTTGAGCGCGTTCCTCCGCTGGGCACCAAGCCCAAGACCCGCGGCGGCGCCATCACCCGTGCCGCCGTCGAAATCGCCGACCAGCTGGACGCCAAGTACATCTGTGCTTTCACCCAGTCCGGCGACTCCGCGCGCCGTCTTTCGCGCCTGCGCCCCATCAAGCCGGTCTTCGCGTTCACTCCGGTGGAGCAGGTCTGGAACCAGCTGGCGCTGACATGGGGCATCCAGCCGGTGCTGGTCCAGATGGTGGATCACACCGACGAAATGACCGCACAGGTTGACCGCAGTCTCCTGGAGATGGGCCTCGTTGACGATGGCGACCTGGTGGTTATTGCCGCCGGTTCGCCTCCCGGAAAGGCCGGCTCCACCAACTCCCTCAAGGTGCACAAGGTGGGCGACCTCGCCGACTCCACACGGGTTGGCGAAGCCGCCAGCAACAAGGAAAAGCTCGGTCCCTGGCCGGAAAAGAAGAAGAAGGCCTAGGCTTTCGGATAAGAAAAGGACCCCTGCCGGTTGGCAGGGGTCCTTTCTTCTGTCTATGACAGTGCAGTTAGTTGACCTGGTTGATGATGGTCTCTGCCACTTCGCGCATACTGAGGCGGCGGTCCATGGAGGTCTTCTGGATCCAGCGGAAGGCTTCCGGCTCTGTAAGGCCCATCTTGGTGGTGAGGAGGCTCTTTGCGCGTTCCACGAGCTTGCGGGTGGCGAACTGCTCCTGGAGGTCGGAGACCTCGCTTTCGAGGGCCTTGATCTCCTCGTGGCGGGAGAGGGCGATCTCCAGGGCCGGGATGAGGTCGGCCGGGGTGAAGGGCTTGACCACGTAGGCCATGGCGCCGGCATCGCGGGCGCGCTCGACGAGTTCCTTCTGGCTGAAGGCGGTCAGCAGCACCACGGGGGCGATGCGGGCCTTGACGATCTTCTCTGCTGCGGAAATGCCATCCATCACGGGCATCTTGACGTCCATCAGGACCAGGTCCGGCTTCAGCTCTTCAGCCAGCTGGACGGCCTTCTCGCCGTTGTCTGCTTCGCCGATGACGTCATAGCCTTCGCCGCGCAGGATTTCGATGATGTCGAGGCGGATGAGGGTTTCATCCTCGGCCACAACGACGCGGCGCGCCGGCTGGGACGTGGGTTTTGACTCCGTCTGTTCAGTCACGGGATCTCCTTGGAAAGGTACGGCGGGGACATCACTATCTTAGGTGTGCCCGGTCCTGTACTTGATCTGCATGGTCAGGTGCGGCGTCGGCGGCGCGATTCTGGAATTCAGCCTATCTGCATGTAGAGTAATTCCGCGTACGTGAAGCGATCGCGTTGCTCACAATCAGCTGTGGGCGTAGCCTTTTGCTTCATGTAATCCGCGCCCGAGTGGCGGAATTGGCAGACGCGCCGCACTCAAAATGCGGTATCGAAAGGTGTGTGGGTTCGAGTCCCACCTCGGGCACAGCAGATCCCCTCGTCAGAGGGGTTTTTGCTTTGACGTGTGACATGGCTTGTGGTGGCGTCCATCTGACGCTTGGATGGCGGGTTGTGGCCTGGCTGCTGCTGGAGCCTATTCAGGTGTGTGGGGTGGCGGGTCCAAGTCCCTGGCTAGGTGGCCTTCCGCCTGCTGAAGTGGGCTATGAGGTTCCTCGTTCCGGTTCTTCGGTTGGCCGGGGGTGGCCTCCACCTATTCATGTGTCGGGAAAGCGGGGACGACATGACTTCGGTGATCTCGCTAAAGGGTGCCCTGGGAGGCGGTCTTAGGCGTGCCCGCGAGAGTCGCGCCCCGAGCTTTGTCCTGCCAAAGAGGGTGTGGACAGTGTCCACACTTTACGTCTGCTTTGTTTGATCGCCGGGCGGAAGACTGACGGGGCGAATTTAGGGGTTGCTGGCGGTGCCTGGCGTCCTGACCGCGCAGGAAAGCCGCCTAGCAGCCGTCAGAAGGACAACAGCGAAGCCGGCTCCTTGGGGTTCAAGAGCGTGGGGGAGGAGCGCTCCTTGGACGGCCGACAGGAGTGGACCGATCACTGGCACCTTGAGTGTTTGGACGGAGGGCAGTTACTCACGGTGCTGCCGCCCGCTAACGTGGCACCTCGCCGTGCTGTTCCGCCGATTGGTCCGCGATACTCGACGACCGGATAAATGAAGAACGGGCTAACCGGATTTGTTCCAGTTCTAAGTGTCTGGAACGTCCCATAGATGCGTCAACGGGTTACTCTGCGGCTTCGAGTGGGCCGGCCGTGTAGTTGTTCCTAACCGAGTCGTGCAGGGCGATGTATCAGGGTGCGACGGAGCATCAAACGTCACTTCCCCTTCAATTGAGATAGTCCCAAGTGAGACCCGTTGTCGAGACGGCCATTGTACTTTGGATCCGCTGCGAAGCAAGGGGCTTCCAAACGGCTGACAGGTTGGTTCTCCTGTCACAACAAAGGATCCTTTGCTGATACGGCCTGACGCCTCGGGTAGTAGATCTGTCAGCGTCATCAATCGTGGCCCGGTCGAGATGCACCGGTGGTCATTGAGTCTCGAGGATGACCTCGCCCAGCGGCGTGGACAATACGGCACGCAGCGCAGGTTTCGGTGCATGTGCCACGCCCTGCAGCGCCAGAAGCTGGCGCACCGTTGGGGGCAGCCCGCCCAATTGCAGCTCCCGCAGCGCGACGGTGCTGGTAGCCATGTGTTCTGTGGGATGCGTGCCGTCCCACTGGATCAGAGTTGGCAGCGCGCCGCCTAGCTGCAGTTTGCCGTCGTCGCGCACCAAGACCTTCCACGCTAGCCGCCCCTGCAGCGTGTCGCGAGACATGGCCACCGGAAGGCCCGGGTCGATTCCGGCGTCGAGAATGCCCGCTCGGTGTTTGTCCAGAGCGCCGCTGCGCGCCACCACGTGCACCAGGCCTGGCGAATGGGCGATACGTTGCTGCAGTTCCGGGTCGTCGAGGCCGAACCAGCGCCGGCGCAGTGGCGGCGGAGCATCCGGATCGATGGCGATGATCTCGAAGTATGCGCCCGGGAACGGGGCCGACGCGATGCTGAACACCCGGTTATGCGTGCCCATCTGCGGGTGCTTGCCGCCCGGCCCTGGCGTGGTGCCGAGCGTGCCCTCGCACCAAGCCACGCCTTGTTCCAGGCTGGCCGCGGCGACGACGAGGTGATCGACTTCGGTGGTGCTCACAGGCCCACCTTACCGCTGACGCAGGTCACGCTCCGGGGCGTCAGAGCCGGACGAAGTCATGGCTGCCGCTACTGATGACCCGTTTTTCCCCGTCAGTACGCCGTGCAGAACCATGGCCAGTCATTTGGTCGTTTCCGGCAGGGCGGCGCTTGGTGTCCGCCTAGCAGATGACCACCGAGGTTGCGGGAGCGTGAATGCCGGAGTGCCTTGACCAGTCTTTTGTCCCGGGTCTAGTTTGACGTTACTGACCACCCGTATCTCGGGACGAGTTGAAGGAGTTTTCCATGGCACTCGTTACTCTCCTCCATCGCTTTGCCGACTACGACACCTTCCGGAGTGTCTACGATTCGGCGGATGGGCTGCGGCAGGCCGGCGGTGTAATCGATCATTCAGTGCATCGCATGGCCGATGACCCTAACAACATTCTGGTGCTCCACTACTTCGATTCGCTTGAAACGGCCCACGCCTATTTGAGCAATCCCGGTCTGAAAGACGCCATGCAGCAAGCCGGCATGCAGGGCGAGCCGCGGATCGAGTTCTACGAATAAGGAACGGCCCTAATTTTCTGGCTTCACCTGGACTGTAAACCGCAGCGGTAATTGACGTCGTTTTCGCAGCGCTAACTGGCGCGCAGGACCCGGACTTGACCGACTAGGACGGCATCCAGCACTTGCTGGATTCTTTGCCAGAACCGACCCTGACACCTCGGATTGGCAGCCCTCGGCTTTGGAATTAGTGACCCCTACACGAGGTCGCCCGGCAAGTCCTCCACTGAATTGGAAGCCGTTGAGGTAGCTCCTTAGAAGCAGTAGAGGTGGATAGCCTCTGAGAATTGTCCCGGTCGTGGGCCCGACAGCCTGCCTCTCCACACTGGACTAAGTGCGCGTTCCACAGTTCTGCCGCGCGGCTAATGAGCCTATTACAGCTGCGTGAGCAGTTCCTGCTGTCAGTTTTAGGTGTACTGCAAATGGGCGTCTTCCCAAGAGCGAGCTATGAATTCCTGCTTATTGACAGGCGTTGGTAAGGAAACCGGCTCGAGCTGGTCCAAATATGGAAATAGGCCGTCGGCATGGCAGGCCTCCGTCAAACCCCGGAGCCGTCCCGAATGAGACAGAAAGGGTCAGCTGATGATCACCCGAAAGACATCTCAGCGCAACCTTCGGACGGCAGACTGTGACTAGGGGGAGCCCTCCGAAATGGAAAGGACCTGGAATGGTCAGCAATCGCGACATCATTGGCTCCTACGACCAACTTAAGCCGGGGGACGCCATCGAAGCGTTTCATAGAAGCGTTCTGGTCCATCGAGGACCGATCACCGACATCGCCCCGGGCCAGGATTTATTATGGATCCTGGACACCTTGACAGGAAGCCGCCGCCTTCTCGACACCTCCGAACTCGAGATTGTGCGCTTGCCCACGCACTATCGAGAAGTCCTTGTCGGGCTGCCAAGTCATTAGCGCCCGTTCTCCCCAAACCGACGTGAAGGCCCCAATTGCGGACGCACTCCAAGCACCCGCACCCATTGAAACGAGCTTCTCGTGGCAGTTGACCTGTTTGATGTGTTCCTCCGGGACGCAACCGCTTTTGACCCGTCGTCAGGCACCACTATTGAACCGGACCCCCTTTTCGGCCTCTACACCAGTTGGTGCAGCATCACCTGCCAACAGCCCTGCACGGAAGCGTCATTCTGGGAGGCGATGCGTCAACGGCTCAGGCCGGGCCCTAACGGGCTGCGAATGAAGGGACCAGCCGCGGCGGACTACTTCCTAAATAGCTACCCGGCACTGGTCTAAGCGCCCGCGTGCCGCCTTCAACTTATCCTCCTCGGATCGTTGATCATGGACCGAACCGCCCCAGTTGGGCCGTCCACAAAAAGCCCGGCAGGACAGCGATCTTCCCGTCATGGTCGCCGCAAGGAAAAGGTCGCACAAGCGGAGATAGATAGGCCTGGCACACTAATTGCCGGCGTCAGAATGAGATTTAAGTTCCCATTGCCACCGATGCGACAATGGCGAAAGTCGAAGCCGGCAACCCACGATACAGCAGGTCAAAAGGACCGGTAGGGGATTCACCTGCCTACGGAACTACGAAAAGCATGTCCTTGGTGCGCAATGCCGTCAGCAGCAGAACATCCCTAACGGCAGAGGGTAAACACGAATTCTGAAGGGGGGCTAATCGTTGACTTGGTGGTCGAGTCGCGCACAATGCAGATTTTCGGCAGTGTGATGCAGTGTGATTCGATCACCAGATCGACCGAAGAAATGTGACGTCATATAGATGGCGCTTGATGTTGCAGTGCCAATAATGCGATGATCCCTTGGGATTCTCTTTTCCATTTGCAGGCATCTTGGAGTTAAAAGCGCAGATGATGAACACATAAAGCGACCAGATCATTTCTGGTACGCATCCTCCTTATTTCCGCTTCACCGTGGTGATGGAGTAGGGACACTCTCGCAGAAACTGAGCTTGATCCAGCACTTATAGGTGCGCCTTCCCGTGACCACTTCACGGCACCGCCGTAGGTATGGGGCGATCGTGAGTGTGAAAATATCGAGAAGCTGCCGCGCTCCTGTGACTATGTCAAGGATCCAGAACAGCCCAGGGTCGGGCGCAGTGTCCGTCACGGGTCCCCTGGACCTAAGGTGTCATGAAAGACCGCTTCAATTCCGTCTCCCGGGGAGTTCGTGGCAGGAGACGATGATGCCGTCATCGCAGGCCTTATTTTTTCCTCCAAATTTCGACGGATCCCCCTTCCTAAATATTTGGCAGGCCTAGGGTGGCCTCCACGTGTCCTACGGGTGATGTTTGCCTGACATCTTGGGTGTTTCTTTAGTAACTCTGGCCTTTGATCCCGATAACACTGCCACCATGACCTTTTTTGATCGCGGACATATTCGCGCAACGAAGCCATGCCCTCTCGCTTGACGGGCGGGCCGCAGAACCCATTTCCGTGAATACCTCCCTTGCCAGATGCGGCAAACTATTTCTTGGTGAACAATGGGAAAACTTTTGGAAAGGGGACGGTTTCGCGCGGGAATTAAACGCTGATTAGCAGGTAGTCCCTAATTTCTTTTTTGAGTACAAACTACTCATGTTTTTCGTTCCGCCGCCTTTTATGTTTGAAGCGTTGAGTCACTTCTTGTGGCCTGACTCGCGTGACCCTATTGCTGGTGTTGCATACGAAGTACCAAAGTCAGCGGCCAACCCGCTCGGGCGGTTGTCGCCGGCGCCGGCGTTCACGTTCCTGAACTTCACCATCAAAACTTCACGTCCACCCCATAAGCCGTTTCGCCGTTATTGGCTACGTTCCCTTGAATCGGAAGCTGCTTCCAAAAAAAAGCGCGACAAACAAAAAATTCGTTTTAGGCAGGGAGACTGCGATGATCCAGCTTTTAATGTCCAAACATCACCAAACCGCCCGCCCCCGATCTTCCAGCGCCGTGGCAACCACACCACACCAATCGTGGGACTCCACGTTGCCCGTCGTTGGCACCACGCGTCTAGGTGCCGCATGGTCAATGACAGCAGAACAGAACCTGTCCCGTGCCGTTTGTTCAGCAAAGGGGCCTCTCCGGTGAGGCACCTCGAAAATATCACTGTGTCTGCCCAGGCGACCTTCGGCCGCGACGGGGCGATGTTCGACAGCTTTGTTGGCTTCATCGCTCAGCTCAGCTTGGTGCTTTGGGTTCTGGTGGTCCTCACCATAATCGTCCGCTTCGTGGGTATTCGGATTTATCGGGACACTACGCGCGCAACTCCAGCCAAGATCGCCGCGGTCAGGTCCCTTCAGGTTCAGTCCCCAACAGCAAGGACCGACGCCGGTAGGAACTCCCCTCTCCGTGAGGCCCTGGAGCCCACCAAGCGGCAGACCGAGGTCGCGGGTACCGCAATGTCAGGCTTTGCTATGCACCAGGTGGACCTGGAGAACCGGGCCGCCGGGCAGGTGCGCGGGCTCGCCGGCAACTCGACGGGGGCATAACTATGGACTTCGCCCTCTTGGTCTTTTGGCTCTTCGCGGGCGTCAGCATCCTTTATCTCGTGCACTTTGGCCTCTACCTGGCGGGTGCCAACTTTTACGACGTTTGGCAGCAGCGGCGAAAGGGCATCAAGGGTGTCCGGCTCCCCGCCACGTACCAGCCTGAGTGTGCGGGGACGGCCACCTGGACCCGCAAAGGGTTCCCCGAGGTGCCAGGGCTGGTGACCGTGGTGATCGCGGCTCACAACGAGGAGGCCGTGATCGTGCGGACCCTCGAATCGATCCGGCGGAGTACCTACCGTTCCTTCGAGGTCCTGGTCGCTGACGATGCCTCCGGTGACCTCACTGGGCGGCTGGTCCGTGATTACCAACTGCGTCATCCGGAAATGGACCTGCGCATCGTGAGGATGAAAAAGAATGTTGGCAAAGGTGCGGCGCTCAATGCAGCGCTTCGCCGGCATGCACGCGGACAGTTCGTCATGACGCTCGACGCGGATTCCATCATCAGGCGGGACGCCATCAAGAATGCGCTCAGCTACTTCGAGGACCCGTACGTCGCGGGTGTCGCAGCCAACGTGCAGATCATGGAGGAGACTACGGCCCTGGGCATCCTGCAGCGCTTTGAACACATGATCGGCTACCGGTCCAAAAAGCTGTACTCGCTGCTGAATTGTGAGTTTGTAGTGGGCGGTGTGGCGTCCACGTACCGGATGCGCGTTCTGCGCAAGGTCGACTTTTACGACACGGACACGCTGACGGAGGACATCGGCCTCAGCGCGAAGATCACGAACCTGGGTAACCGCCGCTTCCGCCTGGTCTACGGCGCCGACGTCGTGGCCAAGACAGAGGGCGTGCTTACGTTTCGCGCGCTGGCCAAGCAGCGCTACAGGTGGAAGTACGGAAGCATCCAGAACCTCATTAAGTACCGCGCCCTGACCTTGAACTCCAGCCGACGCTACAGCCGCACCTTGACCTATTACCGGATGCCCATGGCCCTGCTGAGCGAGTTCACCCTGCTCATCTCGCCCCTGGCCTGGACGTACGCCATCTACTGGTCGCTGGCCACCTACACCCCTGCCCTGATCATCGGCGCCTATGCGACCATCACTGCCTACACGCTGCTGACGATCCTGATGGATGAAAACCTTTCACCGCGGGAACAAACGAGGCTGTGCATGTACGCGCCGACAGCCTACTTTTTGTTCTACATCATGGACTTGGTGCAGCTGGTGGCTGCGGTCCGCTGCATCATGCGGGCGCGAGGCCTGGTCCGGCGACCCGAGATCAACACCTGGAAGTCTCCGCAGCGGGCAGGCAGCGTGGCGGTGATAAGCCATGGCTAAGCTCCGGGGAGTCCGCCGAGTTCTGCTGAATCCACTCGTCATCATCACCGTCCTGGTCCTCCTGATGAGCGCCGGATGGATGGCGTATACCGGAAGAATGGGCAGCTTCGCCCAAGCGAGGCCCGGAGCCAACCTGCTGCCCGCGCTCTTTCCCGCCATAGTGGGACCTCCGGCGACACCCGGCCCGTCGCCGTCGGCCGGATCGTCGCTGGCTTCTTCCGGCGGCTGGACTGCCGCGCACAGCGGGGATGCGGAGACTTCCTTAGGGCTGGTGGCTGGGCAAATGGGCGGACAGGCTCTGAAACTTGATATCACCCAGTACGCCACGGGCGATGTCACGCTCACCAGCCCGCGGGTGGATGTCGCTACCGGCAAGAGCTATTTCTTCAAGGCGTTCGCCACCACGAATGCGAATTTCAGGCTACTCGTAAGGAAGCACCTTAAGGACGGCAGCTCCAGGCTGGAGCAGCTGCGGAACCCACTGGAACGGCCAGGCACGTCGGCCTTCACGGTGAGCGACGCGTTCAACAGCGGCGAAAGTGTCACCGCGGTGGAGTACGTCTTCCGCCTCTATTCCGCGGGCACCATCAGTGTAGAGGGCACATACCTGGAGCCAGCGGACGATGTCCTCGTGCCGCCAGCCGCAACCGCGGGACCCAACCTGATCCCAAATCCCGGCTTCGCCGGTATCCAGCCCGGCCAGCCGGCATTCTGGTCGCCGTACTCTTCGGGGACGGCAACGGTTGAGTCCGGGCGCGGTGAGGACAGCCGCGGCAGCTTCCTCTGGACCCGCATCGGGAACTACCAGAACGGCGAAGCGAAGTGGCAGTACCAGCCCGTTCCGGCGGCTCCGGACCGCTACTTCAGGTTCGGCGCGGCCTACAAGTCGGACCGCGAGGTTGATGTCGTGGCCGAATTTGAGCTCGCGGGCGGCGGGCGCGAGTTCCGGAACCTTGAGACCGTGCCGCCGGCGGGGGAATGGACCACCATCACCGAAGCGTTCCAGGTTCCGGACGGGGCGACCACCGCAATGGTCACCCTGATTTCACACGGAAACGGCACCACAGGCGTCCGTGACTATTCGCTCACCGACATCACCAAACCGGGTCCGCTGCGCTGGAGCCAGCCCATAGTCTCGCTCACATTCGACGACGGCTGGCAGTCCGTGTACGACCGCGCCCTGCCCTTGCTGGACAAACATGGCTTCCGGTCCACCCAGTACGTCAACCCCAGCTCGATCGAAACGCCCAACTTCATCACCGCGGCAAAGGTCCAGCAGATGCACCAGGCCGGACACGAAATCGCCGCCCACAGCTACCAGCACGTCGACCTCACCTCTGTCGGCAGGGACCGGCTGGACGACGAGTTGCGCAGGAGCGAGGAGTCCCTGGCGGCCGCCGGCCTTCCTACCGATGACTTGGCACCCCCATATGGGCGCTCCGACGCCCAAGTGGACTGGTACGCGAACAAGTATTTCCGGCTTGTGCGCGGAACGGACGATGGCATCAATACCAGGCAAAACCTTGACCTGCGCGACCTGAAGGTCCTCTACATCACTGACCAGACGACGCCGGACACGTTGAAGGAGGCACTCGCCGAGACCTCCAGATCCAACGGCTGGCTCATCCTCGTTTACCACCAAGTCGCTGCCCCGGACTCGTCGGGCACAGTGAAAAACACCATTGCGGTGGACAGGAGCACCATTACCAGCGACGTCCTCGCCACCCAGCTGCAGCTCATCGACGACAGCGGCATCCAAGTCCAACCGGTCGCCCAGGCAGTCGAGCAGCTGCAGGGCCCCTGACCACCATGCGGTGCTTCGCGGCGCCTTCGCCACCCCAAGAAAAGGAAAAAGTCATGATCAATACCAGAGCAAGATTGGCGTGGCATCGCGCCAAGCTCCTGACCATCGGGGTGGCGGTGTGGGCTGTCGCTGCCGCACTGTTGACTCCGACGGCCGCCAACGCAGCCGTGGACAACCCCGCACCAACCCCGCTGGTGTCCTTCACTTTCGACGACGGCATGCAGAATGCCCTGACGCAGGCCGCCCCAACCCTCAAGAAATACGGGCTCACCGGAACCAGCTACGTCAACACCAACTGCGTCGGCATGACAACCGTGCCCAATACGTGCCGCGCCAGCACCGATGTGCCCTACATGACATGGGACCAGATCACCCAGCTGCAGAACACCTACGGCTGGGAAATCGGCTCCCACACCGTGAACCACCTATGCCTTGTCAGCGTGGGCGATGACTGCCAGGCCACCAAGCTGACGGCAGCCCAAGTCGATGCCGAGCTGGCCAACAGCAAGGCAACACTGGCGGCACACGGCTTCAACGCCACCGCGTTCGCCCCGCCCTACGGTGACTACGACATGTCAGCACTCGCCCAGATAGCCAAGTACTACAGCTCCATGCGCGGCTTCGCCGATACCGGCAACAACCCCTGGCCGCTCGGTGACTACCTGATCCGTAACATTCCCGTGCAGGAGCGAACCACACCCGTCGCCACCCTGAAGGCAAAGGTGGACGAGGCAATTACGAACAAGACCTGGGCTGTGTTCACGTTCCACGACATCCGGCCCTCGCCGAGCCAGAACCCAGACGACTACCAGTACGGTACGGCCGAACTCGACCAGCTGGCCGCCTACGTGCAGAGCAAAGTGGCGGCCGGCCAAATCAGGAACGTCAATATCAGCAAAGGCCTTGTGAACGGCAGCCCCAACTTGCTCGCCAATCCGACGTTCAACAATGGGATTGCCGACGGCTGGCGCACCGACGCCCCGTCCACCATTACTGCTGACAATGGAAATAACGGGAACTACCCCGACTCCGCCAGGTCGGTGAAGATAGTCTCCGGTTCAGCGGCTGGCCACCTGTTCTCGCCGAAGGTGCCGGTCACGGCAGGGACTAACTATCTGTTCAAGTCCTTCGTCAACGTCGCGGCAATCTCTTCCGGTGAGGTCGGGTTCTACATCGACGAGTACAACGCCGCCGGGCAATGGATTTCCGGGCAGTTCCGCAAGCGGGAGAACACCCGCTGGGTACAGTCCATGAACTTCAGCTACACCCCGAGCTCCACCAGCGTGGCGTCGGCGAGCCTGCAGGTCTATGTCACAGGAACAGGCATCACAGCGTATCTGGATAATGTTCAGATGCTGGCGCTTGCCGCCGGGTCGACCCCGCCGGCATCCGTCAACCTCGTGCCCAACGGCGCGTTCGATGCCGGCATCAGCTCGGGCTGGAGGACTGACTCGGCGTCCACCATCCAGGCAGACGGCGCCAACCGCGGAAGCCCTGCCAATCCAGTGAATTCGGTGAAAATGACGGCTACCACGGCGAACAGACACCTGTTCTCCCCTCAGGTCGCTGTCACACCCGGGACCTACAAAATCGCCAGCTACCTCAACATTACGGCCCGGACCAGCGGCGAGATGGGCTTCTACATTGACGAGTACAACGCCGCCGGGCAGTGGATCTCCGGGCAGTGGAAGCTCGGGGTATCGGCTGCCGGCGTGACCAACGTCGATCTCACCTATTCACCGAGCACCAGCTCCGTGGCCAAGGCAAGTGTGCAGGTCATCGTCCAGGGCAATTCAGGGCTGCAGGCATACTTCGACGACGTCCGCTGGACCAAGTCCTAACAGCACCACGTCCTGGCACGGGGAAGAGGAGGCGGGATGGCGGAACGACGGCAAGCACGGGTGTTGGGAATGGCGTCCGCCATTCTCGTGGTCCTTTTTATACTGGGCATCCTGTACAGCAGCTCTCCTCCTAAGCCAGAAAACACGGTTGACCTGCTGCGCGGGGACTGGCGGGAAGTTCCCGGGATCCGGGCGGGCATCGGCGGCCTTCAGATCACTCCCACCGCCAGACGCATTGTGGAGCAGAGCGGGGAGGGCGGCCAGCCGAACCCGCCGCTCAACCTGGCCGGCACCCACTTGGTGGTCGGCGGGGAGTTTTCGCTCAGCGCAACGTTCGCGAATGTAACCGCGGACGCGTCCTGGGCTGTCTATGACCGGCCCCCCGTCATCGCGGACGAGTTCCGCGTCGAACCGCCAGGCCTGCGGCTGACGCTCCAAGGCACTGACCTGAACATCGCAGTGTTTGACGGAACTCAGAAGAAGGACGTCACCAAGCCGGTGCCAGTGCACGAGGAGCACCAAACGGTGAAGGACCCGGGCGCCGCGCTCACGGTACACCGCTTGGGCGATACGCTCACGGTCAGCAGCGGCAGCGACGCGCTTTCCTCACTGCCTTTCGGCAAGGTGTTCTCGTCAGGGTCCCTGTGGCTTGGCTTCTCCAGTGATTCCGGAGACTTTCAAATCACCTCTCTGAAGGCGGTTGCACCGGTAAGCGCGGGCCTGCGCACCTCCGGTGCTGCCGCCTCGGGCGTGCAGCGGTCAGCCGACGGACTGCAGGCTCTGGCTGCCAGGATCCGGCCGGACTTCCTGGTCGGAGCGGCCGTGGCCCTGGGCCCCCTCACCGGTGACGGGGACTACGCGCGGGAGTTCGTCGAAAACTTCGGTGCCCTTACCCCGGAGAACGCCATGAAGCCGCAATTCCTTTCCCCGCAGCAGGGGGTGTACACGTTCGAGGAAGCCGATGCGATCCTGGCAATGGCCCAAGCCAAAGGCATGGTGGTACATGGCCATACCATTGCCTTCACCGAGGCCATGCCCCGCTGGATGCAGGAGCTCCCCGCAGACTCCGAACAGGAGCGTCGGGCCAGCGCCGACGTGCTGCTGGACTACGTCACCACCGTAACAATGCACTTCAAGGGGCGGCTGGCATCCCTGGACGTCGTCAACGAGCCGTTCGACGTGAACCAGGGGACCAGCATGCAGCAGAACACCTGGTACCGCGTCTTCGGCCCGGACTATCCGGCGATCATCTCCAAAGCGGTTTACGCCGCCGATCCGCAGGTCAAGCAGTACATCAATGAAAACGGTGCCGACGTGCCGGGACGGCGCCAGGACGCCCTGCTCCAGCTCATCCGGGACACCAACGCCAAGGGCGGGCACATCTACGGAGCAGGCCTACAGGCCCACGTTTATGACCTCGAGACGGACGCCATCTCCGCTAAACAACTCACCCGCACGCTCAACCGCTTCGGCGACGCCGGGCTGCACGTCCGCATCTCCGAAAACGACGTCACGGACGGCCAGGGGACGGACGCCCAGGCGAAACAGTACGCCACCGTGCTGGCCACCTGCCTCCACTCGCCCACTTGCGTCTCCTACACCACCTGGGGAGTGGATGACCGCTACGACTGGTGGATCGACGACGGCGGCAACCTGCGGCAGGGCCACGACCACCTGTTCAACAACGGCCGGCCCACCCCCGCATACGACGCGGTGAAGCGTGCCATGGGCGGCTGACGGCACGGGGGCTATTGACCGCCCTGCTCTCGAACCACCGCTTCCCTGCCACAATCCAACCTGGACGGGGGCGGCTGTTGGAAGTGCCTTACAGGGCACAGGAAATTAGCCAAGATCCTAGTTCAGGAGACCTTTTATGTGTGGAATCACGGGGTATGTGGGCCGTTCTGATAACGGCGGGAATCACAGTGCGCTGGATGTTGTCCTGGAGGGACTGCGGCGCCTGGAGTACCGGGGCTATGACTCCGCAGGGGTCGCTGTGGTGCCCCGGGGTTTGATTGAGTCGCGTAAGAAGTCGGGGAAGCTGAGCAACCTGATTGCCGAGCTGGAGGCCCGGCCGCTGCCGGAAACCGTCACGGGGATCGGCCACACGCGCTGGGCGACCCATGGTGGTCCGACGGACCGGAACGCGCACCCGCACCTGGCCGATGACGGCAAGCTCGCCGTGATCCACAACGGCATCATCGAAAACTTCGCCGAGCTGAAGCTTGAGCTGTTGGATAAGGGCGTAACGTTCCTGTCCGAGACCGACACCGAGGTGGCCGCGGCGCTGCTGGGGGATATCTTCCGGAACAAGCTGGGCGGGGACACCTCCGACGGCGGCCTGACCCGCGCGATGGAGCTGGCCTGCCAGCGCCTCGAGGGCGCTTTCACCCTGCTGGCGGTCCACGCTGACCAGCCCGACGTCGTCGTCGCCGCCCGCCGCAACTCACCCCTGGTAGTGGGCCTGGGCGAGGGCGAAAACTTCCTGGGTTCGGACGTGTCCGGGTTCATCGACTACACCCGCCGCGCCGTCGAACTGGGCCAGGACCAGATCGTCACCATCACCGCGGACACGGTGCAGATCACCGACTTTTACGGCAACCCGGCCGAGGGCAAGGAATACCACGTGGACTGGGACCCCGCCTCGGCGGAAAAGGGCGGTTTCAGCTCGTTCATGGAAAAGGAAATCCATGACCAGCCCGACGCCGTGGCGCAGACCCTGCTGGGCCGGTCGGACATCAACGGCAAGCTGACCCTTGATGAGCTGCGGATCGATGTTGAACGGCTGAAGCAGGTCAATAAGATCATCGTGCTGGCCTGCGGTACCGCCGCATACGCCGGCACCGTGGCCAAGTACGCGATCGAGAACTGGTGCCGGATCCCCACCGAGGTGGAGCTGGCGCATGAGTTCCGCTACCGGGATCCGATCCTGGACGAGAACACCCTGGTGGTCTCGATCAGCCAGTCAGGCGAGACCATGGACACCCTGATGGCCGTCCGGTACGCCCGCGAGCAGGGCGCGAAGACCATCTCGATCTGCAACACCAACGGCTCCACCATCCCGCGTGAATCCGACGCCGTGCTGTACACACACGCGGGCCCGGAAATCGCTGTGGCCTCCACCAAGGCGTTCCTGGCGCAGATCACCGCCGCGTACCTGCTGGGCCTGTACCTGGCACAGCTGCACGGCAACGTAGATGAAGGTGACATCAAGGACGTCCTCGCGGACCTGAACAAAATCCCGGCCAAGATCCAGAAAATCCTGGACAACGCAGGGCCGCTGCGGGAACTGGCCCGGTCCATGGCTGACGAGAAGTCGGTGCTGTTCCTGGGCCGCCACGTCGGCTACCCGGTGGCCCTTGAAGGTGCGCTGAAGCTGAAGGAAATCGCGTACATCCACGCCGAAGGCTTCGCCGCAGGCGAGCTCAAGCACGGCCCCATCGCCCTGATCGATGAAGGCCAGCCCGTGTTCGTGGTGGTCCCGTCCCCGCGCGGCCGCGACTCGCTGCACGCCAAGGTCGTCTCCAACATCCAAGAAGTCCGCGCCCGCGGCGCCCGCACCCTTGTCATCGCCGAGGAAGGCGACGAAGCGGTCAAGGCCTACGCCGAGCACGTCTTCTACGTCCCCGAAACCCCCACCCTGCTGATGCCGCTGCTGACCACCGTCCCGCTGCAGATCTTCGCCGCGGAACTCGCCGCAGCCAAGGGCTACGACGTGGACCAGCCCCGCAACCTCGCCAAGAGCGTCACCGTCGAATAACCGGCACACGGGGCGGTGCCGAACAGCTCGCCGACCTCGCCCTCAAACTGGTCGCGGAGGCAGTAAGACTCCGGCGCCCCGGAGAAACGGGCCCCGCAGAGCCAGCAGCAGGGATCGCCGGCCCGGGCCAGTGTTACTGGGCGTCGCTCCGTTGCCGGGTAGCGATCGAGGCAACAAAGTCTTCCGGAAGACCGACACTGGCGGGGCTGATATCTTCGACCTTCCATAGCGCGGGCCCGCGCACTCCTGCAGGGGTCGGCGTGGACACGTCAACCAGGGAAGGGGCCGTTGCCAGGCCCGTCCCTAGTGCTTTCAGGACGGCTTCCTTGCGGACCCAGAGGCGGGTTTGGAGTTTGGCCGTCAGCGCGGGGGGCACTTCTTGCAGCAGGCCACGCTCATTGGCTGTCATCGCCAGCGACGCGAACCCGTCAAAGTCTGCTGCGGCCCCGTTCTCGATGTCCACGCCGATAGCGGCGATACCGTCGTCAAGGCTGGCGGCCAGTAGGCACCAGTTCCCGGACCGGCTGAGGCTGACGCGAAGACGGGCGTCAGAGGAAGGGAACTGATACCGCGGGATCCCGTGTCCCGGGTCGGTTCGATTGCTACAGGCTGGACAGAAGTAGTCGGCCTTGAGGGACTTTGGGCTGTCCCCGGTCAGCGCACTGATGTGGAGGCGCAACGCTATGCGGCCGGCCAGGAAGGCGTCCCGCAGGGCGGGGGAGCGGAAAGTCGAAGCCCTGGCCAGCTCCGCCTCATCCAGGACATGCACCAGGCCCAGGTCGACGTCGGACAACCGAACGCCCGCCAGCGAGACCCTCTGACCTGACGGCGTCACGGGAGCGGGGGAAGTGCTGGCTCATAGAGCCAAGGGTTCAGAACGGCGCGGGCGTTGAATCCGGGGAGTTCGATGCAAACCTGATCGGCCGTGTCCATGAAATCAGCTGTCGTGACGCTGCCAAAGCGGTAACGGTGCGTCCACGTTCTGAGGATTTCGAAGAACAGCGCATCCCCAGTGGCGTGGCGCAAAGCATGGAGGGCAAGGGCGCCGCGTTTGTAGACGCGGTCATCGAACATCAGCTCCGGTGAGGGGTCACCCACCAGCAAATCCTGCGCCTGGGAGGAGAGTCCCTGCCAGGCGCACTGTGCCCTCTGCTGTGCCGTGGTGTTTCCGGAGGCCTCGGACCAAATCCACTCGGCGTAGCAGGCGAACCCCTCGTGCAGCCAGATGTCGGCCCAGGAGGTGGCGGTCAGGGAGTTTCCGAACCACTGATGGGCAAGTTCATGGGCAATGAGCCGCTGGGCCTCCCATTGCTGGTTGAGATGGTTCGGACCGAAAACAGACAGCGACTGCGCTTCCAGAGGGATTTCGAGATCGTCGTCCGCCACCACCACGGTGTAACCGGGGAAGGGGTACGGGCCGAAGCAGGTCTCGAAAGTCTCCATCATCTGGCCTTGCCGCCCGAGGGCAGCCACGGCGGTGGCCATGAGGGCCGGGGGTGCCGCAACGAATTGCGGGACCTGACGCTGGCCGCCGTCGTCCGCGGTGCCCGCGCGGTGGCCCGGAAGGTGGGGCTGGAAGGCCAGGGGCCCAAGGTCGTAGCGGCCGATCTGCACCGTGGACAGATAGGTGGCCATGGGCTCAGGCTGTTCAAAGACCCAGGTTTCGCGGCTGGCCTTGGCATGGCGCGAGACCAGCACACCGTTGCAGACCACCCTGTAGTTGGACTCCGTGGTGATGGTGTATCCGAAGCTGGCTTTCTGGCTGGGATGGTCATTGCAGGGAAACCAGGACGGCGCGCCGGTGGGCTGCCCGGCCACAAGCACCCCGTCGGTGAGCTCTTCCCAGCCCACTTCGCCCCAGTTGCCGCGCAGGGGACCGGGGGAGCCCTCGTACCGGATATCAAGGCTGAAGTCGCTGCCGGCGGGCACGGGACGGCCAGGGACGATGAAGAGCTGGTGCCCCCGCTGGCTGAATCTCTGCACACGCTGCCCGTCCAGTTGAACCTTCAGTACCCGCAGCCCGGCCAGGTTCAGCATGATGGTGGCCAGCTCAACGTGGGAGCGGGCTGTGATGGCGGCGTGGCCGGAGAGCCTGTTGGTGGACACGCGGTAGTCGAGGTACAGCTCGTAGCGGGTGACGCCGTAATCTGCGGATCCGTGACCTGGCGTGTAGGGATCGGGCAGCGGACTGCGGGGGACGGCTCTCCGCTGCCCGCCTGGTACGTGCTCCTGGTGTGCGGTCACTGTAGCTGGGCCTCTCGGGCGGGAACGGCTGCGGCCGGGGAAGCCCATGGGCTGACCGGATTCCCGATCCAGTAGCTGGCCGCCGGAACGGTCTCGCCACGCATCACAAGCGATGCCGGACCCACTGTGCCGCCGGCACCAATTCGGGCTGCAGGCAAAATTACTCCGTGCGGGCCCATGGTTGCCCCGGCTTCAAGCGTAACGGTGTCGATGCTCATCACCCGGTCGTGGAAGAGGTGGGTCTGGATGACGCAGCCGCGGTTCACCGTGGAGTTCTCACCCAACGTGACCAGATCCGCCTCGGGCAGCCAGTAGCTTTCACACCAGGCGCCGGAGCCGATCTTGGCACCAAGGCCACGCAGCCACCACACAAGGGCTGGGGTGCCCGCGGCAGCGCGCGCGAACCACGGCGCCGTGACCATCTCGATGAAGGTATCCACCACCTCGTTGCGCCAGATGAATGAACTCCACAGGGGGTGCTCCCGTGCATCGATCTTCCCCACGAGCAGCCACTTGGCCGCTACCGAGCTTGCCGCGGCCACAGCCCCGGCTGCCAGCAGCACGGGCGCCCCGAGCACAGCGGCGGCGGCATATCCGGCGGTTCCGGCGATCCAGTCCAGGACGGCAAGGATGGCGACGGCGATGGCTGCGGTGAGGATGACGGGAACAGCCCTGCACAGTTCCCAGCAGGAGCGGTAGATCTTCAGCCTCAGCGGCGGGTCATAGGTCAGGCTCTGGTCAACCTCCATCCGGGCGCGGCGGAGACGCACCGGCGGGCTGCCCAGCCAGGACGTCCCCGATTTCGCTTTCGCGGGCGTCGCGGACAGCACAGCCACCAGCGAGTTCTTGGGCACGCTGCGTCCTGCCCCGGTCATGCCCGAATTTCCCAGAAACGCCCGCTTGCCGATCTTCGCCGGAGCGATCCTCATCCACCCGCCGCCGAGCTCATAGGAGGCAATCATGGTGTCATCGGCCAGGAAAGCGCCGTCGCCCACCGTTGTCATGGAAGGCAGCAGGAGTACGGTGGACGCCTCAACATTGCGGCCTACTTTCGCCCCCAGCAGCCGCAGCCACACCGGCGTGAACAGGCTTGCGTACAGGGGGAAAAGCAGGTCCCTGGCCATGTCCAGGACACGTTCGGTGGCCCACACACGCCAGCCGGTGAAGCTGCGGACGCGGTAGTGGCCTTCGCGGAGTCCCAGGCCAAGCAAACGGACGAAGGCGGCCGTCAGGACCATATTGGACATGAACCAGACGACGGCGGCAGCAGGCACAGTCCACAACAGTTCCGGCCACGACGAGAACAGGGACTCCTGGCCCCGGACGGCGGAGATCACCGGAAGGGCGCCAAGGGCTGCCGAGACGAAGGGGATGAGCGCCAGGGCTGCCGCTGCCAGCGCGTAGGCGCCAAAGGACAGCACCGATTTCAGGCCTGAGCGCGGCCGGGCGGGCCAGTCCTGCTGTGCCTTCCCGAGGCGCTGGGCAGGCGAGCCCGCAAAGCGCTGGTTCGCCTTGAGCTTGCCCAAGACGGCCGAGCCCGGGGCGACTTCGGATCCGGCACCGATGCGGGCGCCCGGCATGAGGGTGCTCCGCGAGCCAACAGTCGCGCCCGGGCCGACCCGTACGTGTCCGATATGGACCAGGTCGCCGTCGATCCACCAGCCCGAAAGATCCACCTCGGGTTCGATTGAACAGCCCGATCCCAGGCTCAGCATGCCGGTCACGGGCGGGACGGAATGCAGGTCAACATCCTTGCCCACTTTGGCGCCCAATGCCCGGGCGTAGTACGGAACCCAGGGGGCGCCAGCCAGGCTGACCGCCCCGGACAGGTCCGCGATCTGTTCTGCCAGCCACAGCCTCAGGTGCACCTTCCCGGACCGCGGATAACTGCCGGGAACCACGCCGCGGAGAAGCAGGCGCGCCGCCGCCACGGAGATGGCCATCCGGCCCAGCGGATTCACAAACGCCAGCCAGGACACCAGCACCCACCACCAGGACACTGTCGGGGCCCCGCTCAGGACACCCCACGCGGCGAGGACGTTGTTGATGGCCATCAGATATGTCAGCCAGCGCATGGCCACGAGCACGTGCAGGGGCAACCCGGCCACGATCTGGAAGACCTGCGATTTACGGGCGGTAGGCCGCACTGAACGTTCCATCGGCTCGGAAGCCGCCATGCCGCCGTCGGGCGATGAAAGCCGGGCAAGTTCGATCAGTGCTCCAAGCCGCGGGCGGGCGTACACGTCAGCCACGGTGATGGTGGGGTAGCGCACCCGGAGGGCGGAGACCAGCCGGGCGGCGGCCAGGCTGCTGCCCCCGTAGGCGAAGAAATCGGCGTCCAGGCTGTCCGATGGCGTCCCCAGGACGGCCGCCCACTGATCAGCGATCCAGGCTGATGGCCCGTCCAGGTCCGGCGCTACGCCTTCACCTGCGGACGCCTGCGCCAGCGGCCATGGCAGCGCGTTGCGGTCCACCTTGCCGCTGGTCTTCACCGGAAGGCTGTCGACGACGGCCAGCAGCGGGATGAGGGCCGCGGGAAGCCGGGCTGCCAGCCGGTTCCGTAATTGGTCAAGGTCGGGGGAAGTGTCCGGCGCCGGCACCACGTACCCAACGAGGATCTGGTTTCCGGCAGCGGTGCTTTGGACCGCGGCAGCCGCGCCCTGGATGCCGGGCAGGGACTGCAGCGCGGCGTCGATTTCGCCCAGTTCGATCCGGCGGCCGCCGAGTTTCACCTGCTCATCGGCCCGGCCCACAAAGACCAGGCCTTCAGTCTCGTACCGTACAAGGTCTCCGCTGCGGTAGGCGCGGTCCCATCCCAGCGTGTGCATGGGCGCATACTTTTCCGCGTCCTTGGCCGGGTCCAGGTAGCGGGCAAGGCCAACACCGCCGATGATCAGTTCTCCGGTCTGCCCCTCGTCCACGGGAACGCCGGCGGCGTCGACGACGGCGAGATCCCACCCGTCCAGGGGAAGTCCGATCCGAACGGGACCCGATCCGTCCGTCCGTGCCGCGCAAGCCACGACGGTGGCCTCGGTGGGCCCGTAGGTGTTCCAGACCTCGCGTTCGTCCACGGCAAGCCGCGCTGCCAGCTCGGGCGGGCAGGCCTCGCCCCCGAAAATCAGGAGCCTGACCGCATCCAGCGATTCGGCCGGCCATAGCCCAGCAAGGGTGGGAACGGTGGACACGACGGTGATTCCGTTGGTGATCAGCCATGGGCCCAGATCCATCCCGGTGCGCACCAGAGACCGCGGGGCAGGCACCAGGCAGGCGCCGTTCCGCCAGGCCAGCCACATCTCCTCGCAGGACGCATCGAAGGCGACCGACAGTCCCGCCAGGACGCGGTCCGAGGAGTTGATTGGATGGTCCGGAAGGAACAGCCTGGCTTCGGCGTCGACGAAGGCGGCAGCTGACCGGTGTGTCACTGCCACGCCCTTGGGTTTGCCCGTGGAACCGGACGTGAAAATGACCCAGGCGTCATCCTCAACCCCGGGTTGCCGGGGTGCCGGGAAGGGAGCCTCCCTGCCTGCGTTGAAGATGCCACCGGCGCGGAGGATGGCCGCCACCCCGGCTTCTTCGAAGACGAGGGCAGCCCGCTCCTCAGGGTCGTCCGCGTCAACCGGCACGTAGGCGGCACCCACCAGCAGTGTGGCGAGGATGGCTACATACAGCTCGTTGGTGCCCGACGGGATGCGGATTCCAACTTTGTCGCCGGCTCCGATCCCGTTGCTGTGCAGGCGCCGGGCATACTCCTTCGCGGCGGCGTGCAGGTCTGCGTAGCTAAGGGAGACCCTTCCGTCGTCGAGGGCGGAAGCGTCAGGGAACTGCCGGGCCGTTTCCTCGAAGACCTGGACAAGGGTCCGCGGCGGTGCAGCCTTCTCCGCGGCAGCCAGCTGCGGCAAGTACGCCCCCGCACGCCCATTGTGTCCGGGAGCCTGTCCGCCGGTGTTCACTACGGATACTGGCTGCTTGCCTGCTGGTTCAGTCAGATCAGAAACATTCACCGGCCGAAGTTACTCCGCCGGAGTGAACGGACGATGAACAGCGTCGCGGCAATTCACTTTCGCCTGGGAAAGGCTCTGGAGCCGATCATTAGCTTGGTGGCCGGTGGAAGGTCTCCCGGTGGAGCCGGTTCCAGGCGCTGCGTTCCACCAGGATCGGTATGTAGCTGCGGATGCGGGCACGGCCCAAGGTGTGTATTCGGCAGCGACAATACCTTGGATATGTTCCCTGGGGGTCTCCGGATAACTTGCAGCCACTCGATCACCGACGCGTAGCACAAGGGGTTTCCTGTGGGTCCTGGTCCATCCGACAAATGGTGGATGTCGCTTTGCGGAGGCGTCAAGGGCCGGTTAAGGCCACCGCTTCATGCGTAGCTTTGCGGCGCCGTTCGCCGGCATCAGGCGTGCGGCCCAGCTGTGCCCACCTAGCACTGCGGTGAACATCCGGTGAATACTGACCCGCAGGTTCACATTTGACGCGCCGCCGCCCCGGGGCATGCTTGAATTCGGTCAGGGCAGCGTGCGTGAGCACGCATGCTGAGTGCCGTCAGGGAGCATGGATGCATACAAACACTTCTCCGCCAGTCTGGGCGCCGACATGGCTTACGCAGGGTCGCTGATTCTGGGGGTCCCATGGTCGGTGCCGCCGTTGCTCGTATACGCAGGTGCAGAGCTGGCCGCTGATCTTAACATCCACCTTGTTTGTGCCTTCGTGGACCCGTCCAGTGTTCTTACGGAATGGGAACCTCAACGGATCCGTACGGCGCTTTCGCTTGATCCTGTTGTCAACGAAGAGGCGCTCTACCCTGCCAACGAGGTGCGTTCGCGTATCACCGGTCTTTTGGGCCCTGACGGAACAGCGTGGTCCTTCCGGGAACTGCACGGAGACGTCAGCTCTGCACTGGCGCGACTTGCTGCGAGCACTGGCGCCAGCTTGCTCATGGTCGGGAACGGACGGCCAGGTCTCCTCGCCAAACTCGGCAGGATTATGGAGGGAACGGTGGCGGACAAACTCGTCCAGGCACAGGACAGGCCGGTGGTCGTTGTCCGCGAATGCTGAGCTTCTTGTACAGTCCATAACGGGGAGAGTTTCCATTTTTGATCTACAGATCAATGGGAGCCGGGACGCGCTTGGGAGAAGAACAGCACGTCTGCCTCATTGAAGATGACCCGGATGGGACTGATTACCGCAGTGTTGAGTCGTGCGGGGTTAAAAGTACCGGCGGTCGGCTCAGGAGCGAGGGTAAAGCCGCAGCCGGTTCAACCTTGTCCCTGACCACCCTGGACTTGGGTTTGCCCGACATTGGCGGATCAGGACCTAGGATTCCGTCAACCCAACGGCCACGATCCAGCCGGTGGGTTCCCGCCCTGCGGTTCCAGAGTGGTTTGAAGCAACTTCTTGTCTGGGTGGTACCGGCCTTTTCGTATGGCTCGGCGGTGCATGTCAGCCCGCTGGGTTGGAGTGACGGAGAGGCTAGGACGGCTGCTGGGAAGTTAGGGCCAGGATGCCAGCGGCTGTGGCGGCGGCACCGCCGTGCTGGACGATGTGGGGTTGGCCCGGTACTTCAAGGAAGTGCCCATCCGGGGCGGTAGCGGCCAGTTTTTGGCACCAGAGCCGGGGTGCTACGGGATCCCGGGATCCGCGGATGACCAGAGTGGGTTGGTTTGCCAGGGCCAACCGGGCGTTCAGGTCGTAGGTCATCATGACGGGCAGTTCGGTGAGGTACCAGCGCAGGCCGGACCGGGCATACTCGCGGAAGACGATGGCATTGCCGGCGGGGCTTTCGAGCAGCGAGTCAAGACCCAGGGACAGGCTCTGCTGGAGGACGGTCCTCCGGGCCGGGTCCACCACAGGGCCCAGGAGCACGAGGTGGGAGACCAAATCGGGGCGTTGGACCGCGAGTTCGGTCGCGAACTGGGTGCCCATCGAGTGCCCGATCAGCACCACGCGGGAGGCGCCCATTTTTTCCAGTGTCGCCGCGGTGTGGGCTGCGTAGTCGGCGACGGAGAGTTGCCGGGCCGGTGTGGGCGTTCCGGCGAACCCGGGCAGGTCGATGGCGTGGGTGTTCCCGTGACGGGCCAGAAGGGCTTGCAGTCGCCGGTAGTAGCGGTGGGACATGCCGATGCCGTGCAGCAGCACAAAGACCGGGCCCGGTGAATCCGGTGGACCTGTCAGGGTGTGCACGTGTGAGGTCAAGGACCTTGTGGTAACAATCCTGGGCGTCAGGCGGGGGCCCTTCCCGGGCATGAGCAGACGGTAACGCGTTGATTCAGTGTCTGGTTGGTCGGTTGCGGTGTGCACCGGGTGTCCTATTCCTAAGGGGGTGGTTCAATCGGTTCGTTAGCCCAAGGTGGCGAGGGCAGCCGGGGCCGATTCGATGGTGACCCGTGTGTGCGCTTCAACGGATTTCACTTCTCCGTCGATTTGATACGGGATGGGTTTGAGGGTGGTGAAGGCGTAGTTGCTGACGCTGGGCTGGTCTCCCAGGCCTTGGGTGGCAGCGCGCAGTGCCGTCAGCAGGATCCGGAACTTTGACCTGTGAGGGAAGGTCACGACTTCGAATTTGCCGTCCGAGATCTGGTCGTCGGCTTCGCTGAGGGTGGCGTATTTGGCCATTTCGGCGATGTTGGCGAAGACAAGGCTGTCGAACTTCCGGCGTTTGCCCTCTGTCGGGCGGATTTCGAAAGGCTTGAATTTGGAGAAGGTGCGCATGACGGAGAACATTTCCTTCAGGGCGCCTTTGCTGCCTTTTTCCAGGTCGATTGCCATGACCGGGGTCAGGCCGAAGCCGATGTAGGAGTGGGCGTACTCTGTGGGCGCGTCTGCTGTTGCGCCCTTGGTGATGCGCAGGAGGTCGATGTTTCGCACGGCACCTGCGGCGATGGCGTGCTCCAGGGGCTGGGTGCCGATGATGCGGCTGTGGTCGTTGGCGTTGCCCGCAGCCAAAACGGCGCATACCGCGTGCGGGTTGCCGGATTGCATCACGCCGTTGACGACTTCGTTATAGCCCCCGTCGCCGCTGACCGAGACGACCAGTACGTCCCGGCCGGTTTGGGCAGCGTCCCTTGCCAACTCGACGGCATGGCCGGCATGGGCTGTGGGTTGAAGCCTGATCTCTGCGGCATAGGGGAGAAGCTCTCCGAGCTCTGTCCGCAGTTGCTCGGCGAGTGTAGGTGCGTCGCCGGTGCTGTTGGGGTTGAAAATGATGACGATTGATTCGAAGGTCCGTGCAGTGGTCATGATGCGCTCCGCGGTCATTATGCGCTGTGGTTGATTGATGAGTGGCGCCCCCGGCACCTGGTCCAGTCCTGATTTGGCCTCGGCTGTGTGGTGCCTAGCTGTTTCCGGTATGGACGAGGCTGTCGGGATCCTGCTGTAGGGCGGGTGCGTCGGCGAGGCCTGCAGGGGTGAGGTCGAGGTCCTCGACGGCGGGGGTCTCTGGCCCGTTGGCGGGAGTGGCGTCGGTCGCAGTGGTGTTGCTGTTGTTCGTCATCTGGCTATACCTTTCGCCGTAGGGCGGGGGCTGGGGAGAGGTTCGCGCCGCTGTTCCGCCCGAAACGGGTGCTGCCGCGGCAAGGCCTGCGACGTGTTCTGCGGTGGTTTCCAGTACACGTGACCGGTGGCATTTCGAGCAGCGGATGGCCACCGCGAGGGTGCCTGCCTGTCCGCCTCTGACAGCCGGTGACTCGACCAGGAGGTGCCGGTCGGTGTCACACGTCCGGCACCACGGATGTTGACCGCGCGCCTGGTGCACGCCACGGGGGACGTAAGTATTGGTCGTTGTGGTCATCGGGGGTCAGACGACAGCCCGGTAGCTGTTCAGGATGTAGTCCGCTGCCGCCGGGCCCCTCATGCGCAGGCACTGCCCGGAATGGACGCGTTGCTTCATCGCGGCCCAGAAGGTGTGCTCCGGCCGGGGGGAATGGCGGGAGACGTGGCACCAGCTGGTGTAGAGGCCGTAGAAGGAATCACCGTCAAGAGTCGAATCGGACTGCGGATCACGGTAGGTGGCTTCCTGGAGGAACTGGTCAAATTGCGAATGCGCCATGAACGGCTCTTTTCAAACACGGTGCAAATTCTCCGCCGTTCGGCTACAGCGGCCTCAAACCCGGTGCCCTTGCACGGGACACCAAGCGGTACTGCCGAAAGTATCGGGTTCTATAACCCAGGCAGGCCAAACAAAAAGGTAAGACAGGACAGTCCTGGCGCAACACCCTTCGGTGCCGCGCCAGGATCAGTTCGTTCCGGCACGGGTGCCGGAAGAGCGCATGTTTAGGCGTGGTTGTTGCTGACCCGGTTGCCGGCCTTCGCCAGGCCGCGGGCCACCATCAGGCCGACCGTGAGGAAAGTGATGTACTGCATTGCGTCGTTGGCGTTGAACACGTCAACACCGTTTTCGCTGGCGTCGTCCCCAACAACTGTTGCCGTGATGATCGTGGCGATGACGGCTGCAACATAGACGGCGAACTCAAGGGTCCGGGTGGAGATCTTGATGTCGTTGGTGTTGCGGACAGCGGTGGAGTGCTCGTTCTGGGTGTGCGTAGTCAATGGTTCTCCTGAGACGGTGATGTGAGCGGCCGTGGCGGCCATGCAAACCCTGATCCCTTTACTGAAACCATGTCGACAACTTCTCTACAATGTAGACTTTACATGTAGACTGCTTAATAAGCAAGCTTACGTATCTCCTGAATGGGTGGGCCTGACGCAAACAACAGGACGGACCCGGCCATGGCTTCCCCCGCAGAATCCAAGAGTTCAGCAGGTGCACGGAAAGCGCGCCTGAGCAGGGAACTCGTGCTCTCCACGGCTCTGACGCTTGTGGACAACGATGGCCTGGAAGCATTGTCGATGCGTCGCTTGGGCCAGGAGCTGCAATGCGATCCCATGAGCCTTTACCGCTACGCGGCCAACCGGGCAGCTCTGCTGGACGGGGTCTCCGAAATGGTTTTTGACGAACTGGCCATCTTTCCCGATGACCCGGACTGGCAGGCCCAGCTGCGCAAGATCGCACATGATCTCCGGCTCCTGGCCCTGCGGCACCCCAATGTGGTGCCGTTGCTGGTTACCCGGCCACTCTCCACACCACTGGGGTTGCGCCCGTTGGGGACACTGCGGCCACTGGAGCAGATCCTGGCGCTGCTGATCGAGGCCGGCTTCACCCCGGCAACGGCCCTTCACGTCTACCGCGCCTACTACGGGTTCCTCTATGGGCACATCCTGAACGAACTGCAGGAATACATTGTGGACCCGGACGAAAACGAAGCTATTCTGCGCCTTGGCCTGCACCGCCTGCCCGCCAAAGACTTTCCCCACCTGCGGGCATTGGGGCCGGTCCTGGCCGAATATGACGGCGCCGCAGAACTCGACCAAGGACTTAGCATCCTGCTCTCGGGGCTCAGCAACCAACTAACGACCCACCATTCCTGAACCAGGGCGTAGCAGGTTCAGGGTGTCCTAAATTGTCCGTCCCGGCGGGTCCGGTGTGCTGGTCCCCAGTGCGTGGCCACATTTCCCGTGAATTCGCGCGCACGGGCCAATCTTCATGCTTCAGCCGCCGGACTTACAGCCGAATGTCGTGCTGGTTTGGGGCCGTCAGGCGGAGACAACACGGGATGGTAATCATGCAAAGAACCAGAGGTGAGGGAATGGCCTCATGTGACCCAGTCTTGGGCAGGCGCATCGTGGGATAAGTCATCGATTGCCCAGGCAAGAAGCCTCAGCTCGAACGGGTCCCGTTCCGTGAGGCCGCGCAGGTAGGAATCGAACTCGAACATGTCTGCAGATCCACCGTGGGCCCAGTACTTCAACCACAGATCCTTCACCCAGCCCGGGTCCTTTTGGGCCAATGCTCGTGCCACGCTTCGTGGATCCTCCATCGGGTACCTCCTTCACCATTGGGTTGCCGCTCTGCGGCGCTCCTACTGCTCCGGACGCCTTCTACGTTGCCAGCTGCGGGCGGCCGGTGGCAATTACCCACGTCGGCACCGCCCGGGGCTGCAGGACAAACCATTCCCTGATTAGAAAGGCTACTTACTATTTTTTAGTAATCATGCTTACTATTGCGGGGAGTGCTGGTTCGTCTACAGCAGCTGACTATGAAGGAAAGAGAGCATGATGACGGAAAATCAGTGGACCAACGTCCCCGGATCCTCCTCGCAGGATGCGGACATCACCACCATCGGAACAAGCCCGGCCTCTGACGGCGGGTCCGTCTCGAAGAAGGACGCCGCGAAGGAAGAGGCTTCAAACGTGGCCGGGCATGCAGCCTCTGCAGCGCAGGGCGTTGCCCAGACCGCGAAGGAAGAAGTCGCGAACGTCGCTTCCGAGGCAAAGTCCAGCGCAAAGGACCTGCTGTCCCAGGCCAAGTCGGGTCTTTCCAGCCAGGCCGGCACCCAGCAGCAGAAGGCCGCAGAGGGCATCAGGACCTTCTCGGACCAGTTGCAGACCATGGCCGAGGCCCCGGAGCAGCAGGGCATTGCCAGTGACCTGATCCGTCAGGCAGCCGAGCGCACCTCTACGGTTGCTTCCTGGGTTGAAGGCAAGGACCCGGCAGCACTTCTGGCGGATGTCCAGTCCTTCGCCCGCCGCAAGCCGGGCACCTTCCTGCTGCTGGCAGCGGGGGCAGGTATCCTCGTTGGCCGGTTCGGACGCGGCCTCCAGTCGGGTGCTCCAGACTCCCAGGGCGGCGCCCAGTCCTTCGCTTCTCAGCGCTCCGGTCCGGCTCCGGTCGGGCAAAACACAACTTTTGCCACCGGCGGCCCGGCCGGTTTCTATGATGAGCCCGTCATCCGGGCAGGCGCTCCGGTATCGACTTCATCGCTGCCCTCCGGCACGGCGGAAGACACGCCGCTCCGGCTCGAGGATGACCCCTACACGTCGAAGGAAGGACGCCACCTGTGAGCAGCCAAATTCCGGAGCCTGCCCCAAGCGCAGCGCATCTGAAGGCAGACAACACCTCCTTGGGTGACCTGCTCGGTGATGTGACCCGTGACCTTTCCACCCTGATGCGCCAGGAAGTTGAACTCGCGAAGGCAGAGGCCAAGCAGTCCGCCACCAAGGCAGGCAAGGGCGGCGGCATGCTCGCCGGCGCCGGCGTCGCCGGACATTTCGTCCTGCTCTTCCTGTCCCTGGGACTGATGTTCGCCCTGGGCGCCCTGATGCCGCTGGGCTGGGCCGCCGTGATCGTCGGCGTGATTTGGGGCATCATCGCCGCGGTCCTGGCCTCGAGGGGCCGCAAGGAACTTAAACAGATCAAGGGCCTGCCACAAACAGGCGAAACACTTTCCGAAATCCCCGAAACTCTCAAACCAGGTGAGGTAAACCGATGAGCGAAAACCCGGACGCAATCCGCCAAGACATTGAAGAAACCCGCGCACGCCTGGGCACCAACGTGGACGCCCTCGCCGACAAAGTCACCCCGGCGAACGTCGTCCAGCGCCAGACCGACAAGGTCAGGAGCAGCGTCAAGGACGCCGTCGCAGGAGTGAAGGACAAAGTCATGGGAGCAGCCGACTCCGCAACCTCCGCTGTTGGTGACAAGGTGTCCACTGTAGGGGACAAGGTCTCGTCAGGCGCCGGCCACACCGGGAACGCCCTGCACAGCACGGGCGATTCCCTCCACGGTGCCGGGGAAAGCGTTGCAGCCAAACTCTCCGACGCCGGGACCGCGATCTCCGCCGCACCGGCACAGGTGAAGGCCAAAGCCCAGGGTAACCCGATGGCCGCGGGCCTGATCGCGTTCGGCGCCGGAATGCTCATATCCTCCCTGATCCCGGCCAGCCAAAAGGAACGCGAAGCAGCCCAGCAGCTCAAAACCGCTGCCGAGCCCCTCGCGACCCAGGTCACTGACGCGGCCAAGGACATGGTTCAGGATCTGAAGGAACCAGCCCAAGAAGCCATGGAAAGCGTCAAGGCGACCGCCGCCGACGGCGTGCAGAACGTCAAGGCCGAAGGCCAAGGCGCCGTTACGGACGTCAAAGACCGTGCGGCAGAGGCCAAGGACACCGTCCAAAGCACGTGAGTGCCCGGGACAGGGTTTCGGAGCCGCCCCGCGACCCGGCGGGGCGGCCACCGGACCCGGACCAGCAGGTACCGGTTGCCGGCGGCCCGCGGCACATGAAGTCCCGTCCCGGCCCGGCTCCTGACCAGTGGGCTACGTACCGGCTGGTCAGTGTCGCGGCCCGGCTCAATGAGCGGCGGCTTAACCGCCGGCTTGCCCGGCTCGGGCTGACCACTGGATCCCTGGACGCGTTGGAGACAGCAGCGGAACTGGAGCCCACCACTGTCACCGATCTCGCCGCCATTCTCTGCGTTAGCAGGCAAAGCCTGGGCAGGGTCGTGCGGCGCCTCCAAAGCCTGGGGCTTCTGACCAAGGAGCCGGCCAGGGATGGCAGGAGCGCCGACATCTGCCTCACCGAGCAGGGACGTGACATCCTTTCCGCCGCTGAAAACCTCATTCGCGCTGAGACGGAAGTTGAAGCGGCAGATGAGGAGTCGTTCCGCAATCAGCTGGAGCAACATATCCGCCACCTCAGGAACGCCGAGCCGAGCCGTGGTGTACGGCACGGACCCTCCCAAGGGCGGGCAATAGCATCCTCAGGTTCGCGCAACACGCAGGATCCAAACCATGCGCTTCACACTGAAAAAGGAGCAGATACTTGGCTACTACGAACCGGACTTCCGGACCCAAAACAACCCTTCAAAAAGCAGCCCAGGCAGTAGGCGCTGTCTTCCTTCTGGTCGGCGTGCTTGGCTTCATCCCGGGCATCACGAGCAACTATGAAGCCCTCTCCTTTGCCGGCCACGGCTCCGAAGCCCTCCTGTTGGGGATCTTTCAGGTCTCGATCCTGCACAACATCGTCCACCTGCTCTTCGGCGTCGCAGGCATCCTGATGTCCCGCACCAACGATCAGTCCAGGAACTACCTGCTCTACGGAGGGGTCATCTACCTCATCCTGTGGCTCTACGGACTCATCATCGGCCACGACACCCCGGCCAACTTCGTCCCGGTCAACACTGCCGATAACTGGCTCCACTTTGTCCTGGGCATCGCCATGATCGCCCTGGCCATCCTTCTCTCCCGCAACACCACCCGCACCGCAGGCTCCACGCGCCGCTAACCCAACCGGGGGACAACACAAGCCCCAACCTGATCCCCAAAGCCGTTCATCAGCACGAAAAGGAAAAACATCATGCTCAACACTGAAAACCTTTCTGCACTCACCACCGCCGGCGGCAACGTCATCGGCTCCGATGGAAGCAAAATCGGGTCTATAGGCCAGATCTACGCTGACGACGACACCTCGGAACCGACCTGGGTTACCGTCAAGACCGGGGTCTTCGGAACCCACGAGTCCTTCGTCCCGCTGGATTCAGCTACCCAGGATGGCAACGACATCGTCGTGCCGTACACCAAGGACAAGGTCAAGGACGCGCCCCGCGTCGCCCCCGACGGGCACCTCGAACCGGAAGAAGAAGACCGGCTCTACACCTACTACGAACGCTCCGGCGGAGCCGCCTACACCGGCACCGGACGGGACACCACCGATCGGGAAACTACCGCCCGCGGCGCCGTCGGTCATGACACTTCAGGTCCCACCACTGATGATGCGATGACCCGCTCGGAAGAGCAGCTTCACGTCGGCACCGAAAAGCAAGCCACCGGCCGTGCGCGGCTGCGCAAATATGTCGTCACCGAGAACGTCACCACGACCGTCCCGGTCCAGCGTGAAGAGGTCCGCCTCGAGCGCGAACCCATCACCGACGCCAACGTTGGTGCAGCCACGAGCGGCCCGGAGATCAGCGAGGAAGAGCACGAAGTGATCCTGCACGAGGAACGCCCCGTAGTGCAGAAGGAAACCGTCCCCGTCGAACGCGTCCGCCTTGACAAAGACACCGTGACCGAAAACGTCACCGTCAACGAAGAAGTCCGCAAGGAAAACATCGAACTCGACAACGACGGCCGCACCAGCCGCTAAGTCCAGCCCCGCCGGGGAACCCGGCACCGTCAATGCAAGTTCAAGGCCCCGCCCCCATTCCTGGAAGGTGGGGCCTTGGGCTCGTTTTCACTGCTCCAACGTGCCGTTGGCTGGCTCATCAGGACGCTGCTACGGCTGCAAGGGAGTGGCGCCTCACCCGAAAACACCAGCAGCGCTATCTCGTATGGCTTCTGATGCGTCGGTCAGCGGTCGACTCGTCAGGCCATGGAAGGCATCTTGGCCAGTTGGTGCGGGGCCGGCGCAGCATGGCTCCGATTTCGGGCACGGAGTTCGTGGGCTCGAAAAGGCTTGCCGAGGTAATCGTCAGCCCCGGCTGCAAGCCCCATCAGCACGTCCTATTCTGCGATCAAGCCCGTAATCATAATCAGATACGCATAGCTGAAAGTACGAATCCTGCGGGCTGCTTCGAAACCATCGAAGCCAGGCAGATCAACGTCCATAGTGATGATGACAGGATCGTAGTCCCTGACTGCTTCGACGCCTTCGCTGACGGAGGACGCCTGATGAACAACGAAGCCCGACTGCTTGAGCACATCTGACAAGCAGGCCCTGAAGCTTGGGTCACCGAACACTCTCCGAGGGGCAAGTTCGTACGGGGGCACTTTTCCGAAACGCCGAAGCTGATCACCACTGCTAATCGTGCCGTAGTTGACACTCGCCGGATGAGCACCCGACGGCGGTGCCGAGCCCATAGCAGATATGACGCCTCTGAAGCTGCTCAATCTTGCAGGCAGCAGTGTTTCCCGGGGGCCGATGGGCACTGGATTCAATCTCCGAAAGGGGACGGGATGGCCGTGCCGGCCGGCCAATAGGACTGTCCCAGTTCTGAATCAAAAGAAGGTTGTTCCCAGGACTGGCCCGTGCCGTTAGGGTGATCACGGGCGGTGCCGTTGGATCGCCCGGTTGGGTGATCAGTGCCGGTGACGGAGCTGATCCTAGCGATTCGATTCTCGGGAGGAAGCATGACCAGTCCAGAGCAGGATCCGAGCCAGCAGGAAGGCCCCGCGGACGGTGGCGCGGCTGGTGTCCCCGGCATGCATGACGGGGGTGCCGACGGAGGAGCTGACAGCGGTGCAGACGGAGGCGCCGATGGCGGTGCTGACGGTGGAGCCGATGGCGGTGCCGACGGTGGTGCCGATGGCGGTGCCGACCGTGGTGCCGATGGAGGAGCTGACAGCGGTGCCGATGGCGGTGCCGACGGGGGAGCCGCAGAACGGGGCATCTAAATTTTGAGCACCGCCCGCACGGAACAGGACCCCGACGCCTTGGAAAGCGGCGGGGTCCTGGAGACACGCCTGATCAAGATTGGCCGTGAGAGGTTCGCCGGCGACGTCTGGGGGCGCACCGCGCTGCTCACACGTGAGGCAAGCGACTTCGCCGATCTCTTCTCTGCCGAGGCCGTCGACGAACTGATCTCGCGCCGTGGACTGCGCACACCTTTTCTCCGCGTCGCCAAGGACGGCACTACATTTCCCGACTCATCATTCACCTCACCCGCCGGCGTCGGCGCCACCATGTCTGACCAACTCGACGACACAGCGCTTTGGCGCAAATTCGCGGATGGCGCCACGCTCGTGCTGCAGGCACTGCACCGCACCTGGGAGCCTGTCTCGAACTTCAGCAGCAGGCTGAGCACGGAGCTCGGACATCCGGTGCAGGCCAATGCCTACATCACGCCGCCTCAAAACCGGGGTTTCGACGATCACTACGACGTGCACGACGTCTTCGTCCTGCAGATCGAGGGGACAAAGCGCTGGATCATTCATGAGCCGGTTCATACGGATCCGCTGCGTGACCAACCCTGGACCGACCGACGCTCCGCCGTGGCCGAGGCCGCGAAAGGCGCGGCGTATATCGACACGGCGCTAGAGCCAGGGGATGTCCTCTACCTGCCGCGCGGCTGGTTGCATGCTGCCCAGGCGCAGGGCGAGGTCTCCATCCACCTCACGCTGGGAATCCACAGCTGGACCCGCTACGCATTGGCCGAACAGCTCGCGCAGGCCGCGCTTGCAGCGCTGTGCGACGATCCCGAGATGCGCCGTACGTTGCCCTTGGGCGTGGACGGGCCAAACGGGGAGATCGACGTCGTCCGTCGGCGACTGGCGGCCGCCCTCGCCGAGGCTGATACTGCTGCCCTGTTCCACCGCACCCGGCGGGGCCAGGGACGCCCCGCGCCGCTGGGACCGTTGGCCCAGCTCGCCGCCGTCGACGGCCTAAGCCCCGAGTCCGTGGTGCGGCTTCGCGATGCTCTGGACGCACGGCTGGAGGGACGGCGCCTGACCACGCGCGTGGGTTGGCTCGACTTCCCGGACGCCGAGCTGCCGTCTGTGATGTGCGCCCTGGACGGGGAGACTCACACCGCGGGTGATCTCGGCGTCGAACTCGTTGGAAGACTACTGCGCGCGGGGGTCCTCGTTCCCGTTGAACAGTAATCTAACCAATAACCAGGCCGCAGCGGCCGCCAAGCGCTTTTTCTGTTCTGATGGCGCCCGTTTGCGCGGCGACCCGATTGCCGGCACGGCGCCGCACGGTGTCGTCTGGGTCCTCATTGAGTACCGGGGCGGGTGGCCGCTCAATGGCTTCGAGGGGCTCGATCTTGAGCCAGGGACCAAAGCCAGCGTGCTCTCCGCCGCCAAGGCGGCGCGGGCGCGGGTGCTGCTGGTAAGGCGGCCCGGCCCCCGATGGCGTGAAGGTAAGAGCCATTGGGCCGTGCTGCGCCGTGAGAACTCCGGGGCCTATCGTCAGCAATGGGGGACGTGGAGCCGGGATGAGGATCTGGCGGAGATTGCCACAGCTCTCAGCGGCCCCGGAAAACTCGGCCATCCGCCCGTCATCCTGGTGTGCACCCACAGTCAACGTGACCAGTGCTGCGCCGTGTGGGGACGGCCTGTGGGACGTGCGTTGACTGAGCGCTGGCCGGAGCTGGTGTGGGAATGCTCGCATGTAGGCGGTGACAGGTTCGCAGGCAATGTCGTTGTCGCGCCCGACGGCGTGTACTACGGAAATCTGGGCGCTGAGTCGTCCGTGGCCACGATCGAAGAACACCTCGCCGCCCGCATCCACGCGGAGTACTTGCGCGGTTACACGGACCTCTTCCCCGCACAGCAGGCCGCTGTCGCAGCCACGCTCGGACGTTTCGGCCCGGCCGGCCGGAACGATTATGCGGTTGTGGAGACCTCCCGCGACGGCGATAACTGGCGAATCCGCATCACCGGCAGCCCGCCTCACCCGGCGCGCGTCGACGTCGAACTGCGGGCCCGCCACGCCCCGCCGCGCCAACTGACCTGCCGCGGGCCGGCAATGAGCTCGGCTATTGTCTACGAGCTCATGTCGATCCGCGCAGTCTAAAGGTTAGGTTCACCGAAGGCAGTTCGTGTGCACTCGTCGCCGCGCCAAGAACCACACGGGTGCCAGCCGGGCCAAAAAGCATCTGCCACGGCTGGCACCCCTACGTCAGGTTTAGCCGGGGATATTGTCCACAATGATGGGGTACTTGAACACGCCAGTGTTCTCCTTGGTGGACGAGTCCTTTTGGTGCGTGAAGATGGTCACGAAATGCACGCCGTCCGTGAGTTGCGTCGTATCGATGGTCCACACGACATTACGGGGGCCATGACAGGTGCCTTTGACGGTAGGAGCGCAGGCCGTGGTGCCGCTGCCAAGGACAAGTCCGGTGGAAGGCGGATCCGCGTGAAGCTTCGGATCCACTGACACCATCCAACCGGTGATGTTCTTGCTCACTCCATCGGTGGTCGTCTCGTGCGAGGCGATAAAGGAGTAATTGCCCTTGACCGGCGCGTAAGGCAGCGTTGGCGAGTAGGAAGACGTGCTGGACTTCAGCCGGGCGTAAGCGTACGCGGTGTTGGTGTGCCACCCGTAGCCGTTCGTGTCGTGGCGGTTATAGTGGTCCACCGTCTTGCCGTGCTGGATATTAGCCATGTAGCGGATGGCCGGGCGCACCGTCCCGTCAGCAACCTTTATCTCGAACCGGTTCTGCACCTGCTGCCACCCTGTCTTATCGGCTGTGCCAACGTCGAAGGACGTGGTCACCCAAAAGATGCCAGGTCCCCTGAACTTCGTGGAGTCGGCGTTGTAAAAGGTGGCCTTCTCGCCGCAGGCAGAACAGCTGTCGGTTGCGACCTCTTGCGTGAGCCGGTGCAGGTAACCGTTCATGCCGTGCATGTCGATCCGCCAGTGGGCCGTAAGTACCGTGCCACCAGTCCTGACGGTCTGATCAGCAGGCAGGCATGCCCCCAGGTGGGCGTGAGTCCCATGGTCCGACCACCACGACTGTGCTTCAAGGAAAGTCCGCGGCTCAGGGTACATGCCTGTACCAAGGCCTGCGGCTCCCGGGTCATCCGCCGGCGCGCCAATACATCGATATCCGGCCGCTTGGGCCGGACTGACCGGGCCAAGGAAGACGGCCACCAGCAACGCCCCGATCAGGGCGGACAGAATCTTTCGCATTTTCCGAATCATGTGATCTTTCCCCTACAGCTTGAAGATGTGATTGGAACGCGTCCCACGCTATGGTTACGTCGCTGCCATTCGGGACAATTTGGACGTTTGTGCCCGTGTCGATCCAAAGCATGAACCGCTGCGCGGTGGCCGTAGCGTCCGCGCCGCCGCCCGTAACGGCTGATGACTGGAATACCAGCACCTAATGGTTGGAGGCGTTCGCGGCAACCGCGGTGAACGTCACGTCATCAGCGCCTGCGACACCGTGGGTCCATGGTTTGAACAGCTGAGGCAACCATTGGCCCTCGAAAGCGGACCTCCGCAGAGTACTAAGGATGCGGACGTGTGGCAGGCACCACGGACTCGGTTACCTGCCACAGGTGGTGGTCGAAGCTAGCGTGGGGTGACGCCATATAACCAGAAGGACCATGAAGACCACCTGTTATTCCGCCAAAGTCCTGACCAGTGTCGCTGCGATGATGCTGGCTGGGTCATTAGTTGGTTGTGACGCTGCCGCCAACGCCCTTGAGGTCCTCGGGTCGGCCCCACGCAATGCAGCCGATGCGCCAGCCCGGGCAGACCCGTCCTTTGCCATTGAGGCCGCCAACGCCCTTGCCCAATTGGAGGGCATCCCGGTGAAAGGGCGCGCCCCGAAGACCGGCTATACCCGGGATAAGTTTGGACCGGCCTGGGCGGACGTTGACCGCAACGGTTGTGACACCCGCAATGACATCTTGGCCCGGGACTTGACGAGCGAAACGTTCAAGCAAGGCACCAACAACTGCGTGGTCCTGACAGGGACCCTGGCCGATAAGTACACCGGCACCACGATTACCTTCACTCGCGGCCAGGACACGAGCTCCGACGTCCAGATCGACCACATCGTTCCCCTCAGCGACGCTTGGCAAAAGGGCGCACAGCAGCTCAACGCTGACCAACGCAAGGAACTCGCCAATGACCCGCTGAATCTCATGGCCGCCGACGGCCCTACCAACGGTGCCAAAGGTGACAAAGACGCAGCTACATGGCTTCCGCCGAACAAAGCTTTCCGATGCGAATACGTCGCCCGCCAAACTGCAGTCAAGGCCAAATACAGCCTCTGGGTCACTCAAGCCGAGCACGACGCCATCGCCGGTCTTCTCGGGGGCTGCAAATAGGTCCCATCGACTTGGGGCGAGGCGATTCTGGCGCGCAGCCGATAGCAGTGGTACAAACATTTGCCGATGCTGATGGGGTCAATCGTCCATGGGCCAGAGTGACCATCAGCAAGGCAGCCAGCCCGTCCCGCACCTATTTCTGAGCCCAGTAATTCCCCGGTTCATGGGTTTTTCTTGCCACTTCAACGCTGCTCATAAGGAGCCATGGAGATCCGGAGCTGCACGCGGTCTCAGACGGCACCATCGCCGCCGGCTTCCTGCTGTTCGTGGTCTTCCTCCAAGGCGCTGCAGTCGGCGGGAGCTCGACGTCACGGGGGCGTGTGAACCCGGCGCTGGCGGTCCAGGCCCTCCTTTCGGGGTCCTTCCTCGCAATGGCACTGACCGCCCTTTTCATCCGCGTGAAGAGCAGGCTCCAAGGATGACGTAAGTCCCAGGAGAAAATGCTATGAGTGGATCACTGCCACGCAACGAGAGGGACACGTCATCGGAAACGAAACTGCTGTTATAGGCCCCGGAGTCTTCGCGTCGGCGTGGGCCTGTGAGCTGGCCGCTCCCGGCCTCCATGGGGTCTCCGTGCGGTCTGCACGTTTGCTCTCGTGTTGACTCACAATCATGCGCATCGGACCCGGCGCGGCCCGCTTCGGCTGCTCTTAGGCCTGCTGCTGCTCGGGGCGCTTGCGTCGACACTGGTGCTCTTCGGGCCCGGCGTGTTCAGTGGCTTACGCACCGAGATCACCCCGGTGCTGCTGCCCCCGGAATGCACGGTAGAAACTTCCGAGGGAGAAGTCGGTCTCGACCGTGCGGAGGCGCAGCTGGCAACCACCGCCGTCGCGCTCCAAGCGCGCGGGATGGAGGCACCGGACACATCCAGCATCAATGAGGCGGTACTGCAGCGGCTCGCCGGCGGCCCAGCTTACGACGCCGGCCCTACCCTGAGCTGCCGGGGCTCGGCCGCCAGGGACCTGCAGGAACAACAACTGACTGCCACCGGGCTGACACCGCGCGCCGAACAGGTGCGCGACGCCATGACAGAGGTGTTCGGCGACCAAAGCCTGGGCGGATTCGCCCCGGGTGGCATCGGGCAGGGACACGGAGCGGACTCCACGCACTACGACGGCCGGGCGATTGACATCTTCTACCGCCCGGTGACCGAGGAAAATCGGCGTCAGGGATGGATACTGGCCCACTGGCTCGTCGCCCATGCCGAGGACCTGAACATCCAATACGTCATCTTCGACGACCGGTTTTGGAGCGTCCACAGCTCCCGAGGGCGATGGCAGAACTACGATGCACCAAAGCCGGGCAACGACATCCTGCGCCACCTCGACCATGTACACGTAGACGTTCTGGGTGGAAGTCCCAACTGAAGTCCAGACCGCAATGAGTAACGCCCAGCTGGATGCTCCAGCCGGGCGTTTACGTGGTCTTCGTTGGGGATCCTTTCGGACTACACCAGGAGAAGTGGCTATCATTCCCTTCAAAACCGTCGACAGCATCAACGAAGACCTGCGAGCCCTCTTCCCCGGCGATTTTTGAAAGGCCGATAACCGGCCAACCGGCCCTACATCAAGCAGTCGCAGCGCCATTGCCGGGCCCCCTCCGCCTCTTGGTGCTGCCATTTCCCCTACGGAACATCCTGGTGCCGCACGGCGGTTCCTGAAGGTTCCCGTTGAAGCTGCCGGAGTGCCAGCAGCGGAAACAGGAGCACCGAGAGCATTCCTGCTCCGACAAGTGCCGACGAGATTGCGCTGGAGATGAGCCCTTCGTTCCGGCCGATGGCTGTCACCGCCACGATGATAGGCAAACCCGTGGCCCCAAACAGAATGATGGCCCGTTTATCGGCCCAGCTGGACTTTGACGGAGCGGCGAGCAGTGACGGTAGCCCGCGGATGACGAGCAGGAGGAGCAGGAACAGGGGGACCAGCGCCAGCGCGGCCGGGCTGGCGCTAAGCGCACTCAGGTCGAAGTCGATGCCGGTATCGATAAAGAAGACCGGCACCAGGAATCCGAACGCGATGGCGTCGACTTTCGCCTCGATGACGTGCCGGTCCTGCTCCGGAGCGCGTGCAATGGCGACCTTCCAGAGGACACCGGCGGCGAAGGCGCCCAGCAGCATATCGAGGCCCAAAACCATGCTGAGCACAACAAGCACGGTAAGGATGAACATGATGGACCGGACGGCGAACTGCCCGCTGGTGTGAAGGGTCCTCGTGACCTGTGCATGGAGAAGGGAGTGGCGTGCCCGTGAGGCGAGATGGATCGCCAGCCCGGTCAGGAGAATAAACCCGAGCAGGACAGCCGTCGCAGGTCCCAATTCCCTGCCGCTGAAGAACAGCGAGATCGCCACCAGGGGTCCAAACTCCCCGGCGGCACCCAGTGCTGTAACAGCGATACCCATAGGCGACTTCGACGTGCCGGCGTCGCGAAGGATGGGCAACAGCGCGCCCAAAGCTGTGGAGCATAAAGCGACGCCGATGATCACCGCGGCAGCCGGCGTCGGGCCCAGCACAAAGCCAGCGCCAATGCCTGCCGCCAGGGAGATGACCCAGCCAGCGGAGGCGCGGGTGATGGGCCGGCCGCGGATGGCGGCAAAATCGACCTCATTGCCGGCAACGAAGAAAAGCATGGCCAGCCCGAACTGGGCCAACGTGTCGACGAACTCGCTTGGTTGGATCCAACCCACCAGGCTGGGGCCGAGCACGATCCCCAGGACAATCTCGAACACCACGATGGGCACCTTGACCGCCCGGTCAAGGAAGCGGGCCGCAAGGGGCGCCACAACAGCCAGCAGAGCGATCAGAACCAATGACGTGGACAAGCCCTGCATCAGCGGTACCTCCGGTACCTCGGCTGCTTCAAAGGAAAAGTAATCCAAAGCTACCGCCAGCCTCAGCAAAGGCGCCACAACAGCTTTTGTCCCTGTCTTCGGTGCGCTGAGCAGCGCCACTCGATGGTGGTAGGCCAACGGGTCTCGTCGCGCTATCGTTTCCCGTAATGCGCGTGCCCGGGAGGGTTGTCACTGGCGAACGTTCTGCAGTGCAACGCCAGGAAAACTGCCTACGAAGGGGGCCGGATGGGTGCTGAGCTGACGAGTGGCGGGTTGGAGTGCCTGTTCACTGGCTCGGTATGGGCGGAGGGTCCCGTGTGGGTGCCGTCGTCGCGGACAGTGCGCTGGAGCGATATCCCCAACAACCGCATTCTCGAGTTCAACTCCGTTACTGGGAAGACCCGTGAGTACGGACTCGGGGTCGAATTCACCAACGGGCGAACCCTCGATGCTGACGGAACTGTGGTGCAGTGCAGCCACGGGCGCCGCCGAATTGAGCGTGACTGCGGGGGAACGGTGTCGGGGCTGGTTGATTCCTTCCAGGGGCGCCGGCTGAACTCGCCCAACGACGTCGTCATCGCGGGCGACTCGAGCATTTGGTTCACGGACCCGCCGTACGGGATCCTTCCGGGCACCAAGGAAGGGCACGAGGGAGCGCAGGAGTACGGCGGCTGCTACGTTTTCCGGTTCGAACCTGCTTCGGGCACTCTCAATGCAGTGATCACTGACCTCGTGTATCCGAACGGGTTGGCTTTTTCACCGGACGAGTCGGTCCTATACGTTTCGGACACAGCCGGTCCGGCTCACGGAGTGCCGTTGAGAATCGTTGCCTACGACGTGCTCGATGGCATCTGCCACAGCAATGAAACCCTCCTCGAGCTCGAAGAAGGTTATGCCGCTGACGGGCTGAGGGTGGACGTCCAAGGCAGGATCTGGACCTCAGCCGGCCCCACCGTACGAATCTATTCGCCGTCCTTCGATCTCCTGGGTGTCGTCCCAGTGCCAGAAAAAGTATCGAACGTGTGCTTCGGAGGCCCGGACGGCCAGGACCTCTACATCACCGCAACCACGAGTCTGTACCGGATCCGCACCACCACCCGGGATGCTGCCGCCCGCCATTCTTGAGCGCGAGGACCACTGCCCCAGCGGCAACGCGGTTTCCGCCTAGGTGCTGGGAACCAGCCGGTAACGCACATGCGTTACCAGGCGGGTGCCGCTTACTTCGGTCGGTTTAAGATTGAGGTTTCCGACGCCGTCCAGCAGCCTCTCGCCCGCCCCCAGGATAAGCGGCGCGATGTGGAGCCGCAGCTCGTCGATCAGCCCGGCCGAGAGGAACTGCCGGGCAGTTTCGGCGCCACCGGCGATGGCCACGTCTTTGCCGGCCGCAGCCTCCCGCGCCTGGGCCAGTGCGGACTCAACTCCGTTGTCCACAAAATGGAACGTAGTGCCGCCCTGCATCTGTACAGGAGGGCGGGGATGGTGCGTCAGCACAAAGACGGGGGCGTGGTACGGCGGCTCCTCACCCCACCAGCCGCGCCAGTCCTGATCCCACGGACCGGCCCCGGGGCCGGCGAACATGTTGCGGCCCATGATGTAGGCGCCTGCGGAGAGAATGCCCTGAAGCGCTGCGGCGTTGGCCTCGGCTTCTTCGAACTGCCACCGGTGCAGGTCCTCGCCACCCTCGCCCAACGGGTTGGAGTGGCTTTGATGGGGGCCGGCGAGGAAGCCGTCAAGGGATACGGTGAGATCGCAGGTGACGCTGTTCATGGCTTCCTTCTGCCTGGCAGGGGCGTTCTGAGCGCGGATCGATAACGGCCATGCTATTGGCGTTCGACGGCGGCCGGAAGGGCTGTGTCTGCCGTGCCTGAGCGGGCGGCAGGCAGGATCTGCCGGACCTTCGAGTGATTGGGCTTCGACCAGGCGGACTCTTGCCCCCCGAGGGCGGCTAGGTTGATTCGATTGCCTTCGGGGAGAACCGGGCCGTCCCTTCCCATACACGTCGGAGGGCTCTTGAAGGCCTGATCGCGGCAGGGATAGCATTGCCGGCACCTGCCATCAAAGGAGACGGTCATGGGTGAGACACCTTCCGAGGCGCCATCAGAACTGATGGTTGATTTCATTATTTCGCTGGACGGCTACGCCTCGGCCGAGGGATGGCCGGGCTGGTGGGGCCTGGAGGGGCCGGAATACCTGGCTTGGCTCGAGCAGGAAGGGAAGAAGGACTACACCCTGCTGATGGGGGCGAACACCTATCGGCTGATGTCCGGCATGTCTGAGGAGGCCGCGGCCGAAGGCTCGGCGTTTTCCGAGGAAGAGGGGGCCAGCCTCACCGGCCTTGCCGCGGTGCCGAAGGTAATCTTCTCGTCCACCTTGCAGGCGCCGCTGACGTGGCCGAACTCCGAACTGGTGACCGGGGATGCCGTTGAGGCGGTGAAGGAGATGAAGCGGACCGGAACCGGCCCGTTGAGCACTCTCGGCAGTGTCAGCCTGTGCAGGTCGTTCCTGGCGGCAGGCCTCGTGGACAGGTTCCGCCTGGTCGTCTTCCCGGTGATCACAGGCCGCACCGGGCAGGAGCGGATCTACGACGGCTATCCCGACGTTTCGTTGGAGATGGTGGAGAGCAGGACGTTCGACGGCCGGCTCCAGTTGCTCGAGTACGTCCCCCGAGTGCTCAGCGGTCCGCCTGGCGTTGGTCCGGCCTGAGGCAAGGCAGCAGAGGGAGCCCTGCTCCGTAGAAGATCGTCCATATGCTCGCGCGCTTATGCCATGGGAACAGGCCGGGGAACTTCATAGGCTTGCACCCGTGATGGATGCAAACGAACACAAGAGCCACTTAGTCCTGCCAGACGCGCCGCCGGATCAGCAGGCCGTTCTGGAGACAGGTGGCGTTGCCTGCTGGTCCGAACCAGTGTCAATTGACACGTATTCTCCCGGGGAACCGGACCGCTACCCGTTGTTCCTTGACCGGCGCGTGTACCAGGGTTCCAGCGGCAAGGTGTACCCAATGCCTTTCATCGACAGCATCGCGGGGACGAAGGCGCCCCGCCTTTGGCAGGCCATTCACCTCGAGAACGAATATATCCGCCTCATGCTCCTCCCGGAGATTGGGGGCAGCATCCACGTTGGGTTCGATAAGACGGCCGGGTACGACTTCTTCTACCGGAACAACGTGATTAAACCTGGCTTGGTGGGGCTGGCGGGCCCGTGGATTTCCGGCGGCGTGGAGTTCAACTGGCCCCAGCACCACCGCCCCGCGACGTTCCTGCCCGTCGAAACCTCCGTGGACAGGAGCGACGAAGGCCAGGTTACCGTGTGGCACAGCGACCTGGACCCCCTGCAACGCATGCGGGGCTCCCACGGAGTCCGCCTTCGCCCAGGCAGTTCCCTGATTGAGGTCGAAGCTCGGCTGTATAACCGGACTGATGAGCCACAGACCTTCCTCTGGTGGGCAAACGTCGCAGCGCGCACGCATGAAAAGTACCAGTCATTCTTCCCCACCGACGTCAACTTCGTTGCCGACCATGCCCGTCGCGCGATTACGGCTTTTCCGCAGGCTGACCGGCCCTATTACGGTGTGGACTACCCGGCGTTGGCTGGAGAGGGCGCGGACCGCATCGACTTTTATGCCAACGTCCCGGTCCCCACCTCGTACATGGTCACCGACACGGAAGACAGCTTCTTCGGCGGCTACGATCACGAGGCCGACGCCGGGTTCGTCCACTGGGCCGACCGCAGCATTTCCCCCGGCAAAAAGCAGTGGACGTGGGGGAACGGAGCGGTGGGCAAGGCTTGGGATGCGCACTTAACGGACGACGACGGGCCGTACGTTGAGCTGATGTCCGGCGTCTTCACGGACAACCAGCCGGACTTCAGCTACCTTGCTCCCGGGGAGACCCGCACCTTCAGCGAGTTCTGGTACCCCATCCGGCAGATGGGCCCGGCGCACCAGGCGAACCTCGAGGTCGCCGTGTCACTTCAGCTGGACAGAACGTGGCGCAGGGTCACTGTGGGCGTTTCCAGTACGGCGGATCGGGAGGATGCAAAGGTTGTTCTCAAGCACCGGGGCGCAACAGTCCGGGAATGGGTTGCCCGGATCTCGCCGGCGCACCCCTTCACCGAAGCCTTTGAGCTGCCCGAACCGGCACATGAATCCGACCTCACGCTGCAGGTCCTGGCCGGGGACCGGGAACTGATTCTCTGGACCCCGAGGAAACCACAGGAAAACAGGGAGGAGCCGTGGGTTGCCACTGAACCTGATCCCGCCACCGGCATGGCAAGTATGGACGAGCTTTTCGTCACCGGAACGCATTTGACGCAGAACCGGCACCCCACGCGTTCGCCGCTGCCGTACTTCGAGGAGATGCTGCGCCGGGATCCGCTTGATTCGCGCGCGTCGATTGCGCTGGCAGCCGCGGCCTACAAAATCGGAGAGTACTCCCGGGCCCGGAAACTGCTGGAGAACGGCCTGGGCCGGCTCACCCGCCGCAACCTGAATCCGCCCAGCGGGGAGGCAAGCTACCGCCTCGGCCTGGTCCTGGAGCGCACGGGCCGGTTGGATGAGGCCCGGGAGCGGTTCGGCAAGGCAGCGTGGGACAAGGCGTGGGCGCAGCCGGCACACCTGGCGCTGGCACGCCTGGCCCTCCGGTCAGGACAGCCCGCCGAGGCACACCGGCACGCCGACGCCGCCCTGGCACTGGACCCGGCCAGCCCTGAGGCGAAGCACCTGCTGTACCTGGCCCTGGACAAAGCCGGGCGGCGGGAGGAAAGCGCCCGGCTGTTGCAGGACATCCTCGCGTCCGATGCACTGGACCCGGTAGCCCTGGCGCTTCACGGCTCACTGGACAGCGCGGATCCAAAGACGGCGCTCACTGTGGCTTGCTGGTTTGCGAGGGCTGGTCAGTGGCAGCTCGCGCTGGACCTCACGGTAAATCCCGCGCCCGAGGGCACTAATAAAGTCTTTGGCAATCCCGAACCCCTTCGCCGCTACCTGCGGGCCAGCTGGCTGGAGGAACTGCTGGACCCGGACGCGCCCTCTGCAGAACGTTCCGCTGCCAGGCGCAGTAACACCGCTTATGCCTTTCCATACGGGCTTGACGACTATGACGCGCTGCACCGGGCCATCGAGGCTGACCCGAGGGACAAGGTGGCACCCGGACTGCTGGGGTGCTGGCTGCTGGACGCGGGCCGCGTACCGGATGCCTTGGCGATGCTTGAAAAGTCCATGCTGCTCGGCTCAACGGACCCCGTGGTATGGCGCAACGCGGCTATCGCCACGGTCAACACCGGGGGCAATCCCGCAGCTGCCGACGGGTACTTGGAGCATGCACTGGAATTGAGCCCGGATGATCCGAGGCTTGTGTTTGAACGGGCAGTCCTAGCCGGCCTTCGAGGGGTTTCTGTCGAAGACCGCATCGCTGCCATTGCATACCACAATCCGGCTGTCCTTGAGCGCGATGACCTGGCAGTGCTGTACGTCAATCTTCTGACGGACGCAGGCCGCCCCGAGGAAGCCCTGCAGTTGATGGCCGCACGGACCTTCCAGCCTTTTGAAGGCGGCGAAGGAATGGCCCTTGCAGCCTACGACCGTGCTGCCGTCGCACACGCAACCACCCTTATGGAGCAGGAACCGACGGCGGCCATCGCCTTGCTGTGCGCCGGCGTCGAAGCTCCCGCGAATCTGGGCGAGGGACGGCACCCGGCGGACTCCATGGCCGAGCGACTGGTGGCGCTGGGGGATGCCCTCGATCTCGCCGGAAACGCCAGTGCGGCAGTGGACGCGTGGAAGCAGGCCTGCCAGGAAGGCACTGCGCTGGCCGTGGACCCCAAGCCCGCCAGCGGCGAAGACTACTGGCGGGGGATCGCCCATTGCAGGCTCGGCAGGCCGGCAGAAGCGGAAAAGGTCTGGCAGAAACTGGAAGCGCGGGCCGACGAGCTGGAGTCCGCCCCCTCGGCTCCGGACTACTTCGCAACCTCCCTGCCCGAACTGCTGTTGTTCGATACCGGCACCGCTTCATCCCGGCTCGAGATGGCGAACTCACTTCGGAAGCTCGCCGCCATGGGGCGGGCACACGAGAAAGAAGGGGTGAAGCTGTGACCGAAGAACCGAGGTACCTCGGATCCGGAAATACCGAGAAGGACACTGCCTTCCTGACAGGAGCGCCGCCGTCGCACCTGCCATCCCGTCTCACCATCACGCTCTGGGACTTTTCCTGGTATACCCGTGCCGAGGCGGGCGGCGCGTACGCAGACCTGGACGCTGCTTGTGCGAAGGCGGCGGAGCTTGGGTACAACACGATCAGGATCTGTGCCGCACCGCTGCTGCTCTTTGGTGGACTGGGTCTGGAGGGCCTCGCCGGCGAGTTGGAAATTGAAGGGCTCGGGAAAGCACCGGACGGCGGAATCTACGGCAGGGGCACCCGCTGGTACGACGCTCCCGGCGGTTACCGCCTCAACCTGAAGGAGCGGCTCCTGGAACTTTTCGAGGCCGCAGCCGGGCATGGACTCGTGGTCATCCTGGCCAGCTGGGAGTACCAGCAGTCCACAGTCTTTGCCCAGTCTCCGCAATGGTTCGAGGCCATCGACGCCGTGCCGCTAACCGACAGGTACCGCGTCCTCGCCGATGCCTGGCACCGGCTCATCTATGCCCTCACCGATGCCGGGCACCGGGAGCGGATCGCCATGGTGGAACTGCACAACGAGGTGGACTTCTCCACCCTGCCCGCCCTTGCCGACGGCGGCAGCGAGCAGCTGCACCGGCTGCGGTCACTGCATCCGGACCTCTTGGTCACCGCCAGCTACGGCAAACCTCCGCACCTGGCCATGCACGCCGTCCCTGACGGGCCAGGCGCCGCGCAGTTCCACGTCTACAGCTACGGCGTGCTGGACGCGCTCCAGCAGCAGATCGACATCCGTTCCGAGGGCACGGCCGACTTTCCCAACCCGGCCCTGCGTGCGCTGCTGCGCCCCGATGCGCCGGCGGTCGCAGAGTACGGGCGCGTGGCCGACTGGAAGTACCGCGCCACCGTGGTGACTGACCAGATGTTCTATGGCTACGACTGGATTGATCCGGATGCCTGGGACACCTGGCTGCTTAATGAATACGGGCCCTACCGGGAGGTGATGCGGCGGGAGATTGACTCGCGGGTCATCGCCATCGCGGAGTGGGCCAGGTGGAAGAACGTCCCCGCCGTGGTGGGAGAGGGCTGGATCGGCTACACCCCGCTCCACGGCACCTTCGAGGAAGGCCCTATCGGACGCGACCTTGCAGAGAGAGGTATCCGCACGGCGTTGAACCACGGAATCTGGGGCATGGTCCTGTGCTCCAACGCTGCACCCCATCATCCCCTCTGGGCTGATGAAGCCTGGCAACGCCGCATGAACACCCTCATCCTCACCGCTCCTGGGAGCTGAAAGAATCCACACATGCGCCTTGAACACAGCACCCTCGAATCACAGGGAATCCACGGGCTTTTGAAGGTAACCCACCGGCCCCACGAAATGCCCCTGCAGCTCCCGCCCATGAGCAACGGCGAGGACCCCCACAGCAGGTGGCGGCTCACCAGCCGCTACCTCGAATGCGGGGGCCGGCCAGCTATTCCGGTGTCAGGTGAAATCCACTTTAGCCGGCTTCCCCGGGCAAGGTGGGAGGAGCGGCTGCGGCTGATGAAGGCCGGCGGCATCACCGTGGCGGCCTTCTACGTCTTCTGGATCCACCACGAACCAGTCGAGGGTGGGGCCCGCTTCGACGGCAACCTGGATATTGCCGCCTTCGTCCGCCTGTGCGCCACCCTGGAGCTGGACGTTGTCCTGCGGATCGGGCCCTGGTGCCATGGCGAGGTGCGCAACGGCGGCTTCCCGGACTGGGTCCAGGCAGCCGCCGTCGAGCATCGCACCAATGACCCTGCCTACCTGGCTTTGGTGGAGCGCTGGTTCAACTGCCTCGGCAAGGAGCTGCGGGGCCTGACCGGCGCGGACAGCAACGTCATCGGGATCCAGCTGGAAAACGAACTCTACGACCAGCCCGGGCACATCACGGAACTCAAGAAGCTGGCCCGCGCAGCCGGGCTCAGCGCCCCCATCTGGACGGCCACAGCCTGGGGAGGAGCCGACATCCCCGAGGAAGAGGTCCTGCCGGTCTTCGGCGGCTACGGTGACGGCTTCTGGGTGGACTCCGACGCCCCGTGGGACCCGACGTTCCGGCAGCACTACTTCTTCAGCCACGAGTGGGACGACCCCGGCATCGGTGCCGATCTCCGCGAGCGCTTCTCCGGCAGCGACGCAGCGCCCCCTCGCTCTCCGTCCGCCCTCTACCCGCCGGCCACCTGCGAGCTAACGGGAGGGATGGCCACGGCCTACCAGCGCCGGCCGTGGCCCAAGGGCAAGGACGTGGCCGCCGTGGCCAACAACAAGATCGGCAGCGGTTCCGGCTGGCAGGGCTACTACATGTTCACGGGCGGAACGAATCCTTTCGGTGGCCTGCAGGAGTCGCAGGCAACGGGCTATCCCAATGATCTTCCGGTGTTCGACTACGACTTCCACGCGCCCATCGGTGCGTCCGGCCGGCTGGCACCCAGCTTCGGCCTGCTGCGCAGGCAGCACGCTTTCCTGTCCGCATTCGGCGACCGTCTCGCCCCCATGCCGTCCACCCTCCCGGATCAGGTACCTGCCGGCGTCGAGGACTCGACGACACTTCGCTGGGCCCTGCGCAGCGACGGGCAGTCCGGGTTTGTGTTCATCACCTGGCACCAACCCCATATCCCGCTCAAGGATTACCCGTCGGCGCAGTTCAGGTTATTGCTGGGGGAGGACACAGTGACTTTTCCCGGCAAGGCTGTGGCCATTCCCGCCGGAACGATCAGCGCCTGGCCCGTGAACCTCGAGATTGAAGGGGTCCGGCTGCGCTGGGCAACGGCATCGCCGCTGACCCTTTTGGGGCCGGAATTTACAACGACCCTGGTCCTCGCAGCCGAAGCCGGAATTGAGCCCCAGGTTTGCCTGCCGGAAGGAACGGAGCTTGAGGGCCCCGTTTCTGCCCTGGGCGGCAACACTTACGCGATTGACGCCACGCAGCCGGCCACCCTCACGGTGAAGTCCCCTGAAGGCTCCCTGGCCGTCCTCGTCCTGCCGGCTGAGCTGGCTGAGCAGGCGTGGGTCCTCGACACCCAGCGCGGCCGTGAACTGGTTCTGTCAGCGGACCCGCTGTGGGTAGGTGCCGACGGACTCCTGGCCGGCAGGTCTGTTGGGTTGCCTTCCATTCGGCGGTACTCCACCGGGACCGCCCGGTTCGAAGACGTTAGAAGCTCGGCGACGGAACCCGAACGGACACGGTTGACCCTCGCTGCGGAGCTCATCCGTCCCGCACAGCCCGTTCCTGCTTCGTTCGGTTCACTGGCCGGGCGGGCTGCCGCCCCCACCGAGGAAGCTATCGAGGAACTGGCCGAGGTGTACCGGCTTGACCTGACGACGGCGGCGGGGTCCTTGACCGGCGAGGGGCACTCTGAGCTTGAGATCATGTGGGCCGGGGACGCTGCCCGGCTCCTTGTTGACGGGCTCGTGGTTGCCGACCGCTTCTGGGACGGTTCGCCTTGGGTCCTCCAAGCGCACGATGCCGGCATCCGCCCCGAGTCTGAGGTCCTGCTCCAGATCCTTCCCCTCCCGAAGGATGCGAAGGTGGGGGTGCCGCTGGAGGCCCAGGACAGGCGCGAGGCGGTCGACGGCGACCTTTGTGCCGTGGAGAAGGTGGAGCTGCTTATGTGGACGGGCTGGAAGGAACAGTCATCCTGACCCCCACCGCTGGGACCCTGCCCGCACGGCATACACTGAGTGATCCGACGGAGGGAGCGCAGGTGGAACGGGCAACGGGCTTCCAGAACCAGCGGCTCGTGGTGGTTCCGAGGCCGCTGGTCCGGGAAGTGCTCACGCGTCCCGTCACGCGCCGCCTCATGGTCACTGATGCGGGCGTCTTTCCCGTCGCAGAGGCCCATGGGCGGCACCGTCCGTCGGGCGCCGAGGAAACGATCGTCATCCTCTGCGTCGCGGGGAAGGGGTGGGTGGAAACCGCCGGTTCCCGGTTCGACGTCGGCAAGTCGACCGCCGTCGTTCTTCCTGGCGGTACGGGGGAGGCCCATGGCTACGGTGCCTCCAGCGAGGACCCGTGGACCATCTGGTGGTGCCACGTTTTGGGCTCTGATACTGCTGAACTTGTTGAGGAATCCGGCGTGCGTCCGGACCGGCCCATTATCCCGCTGGTAGCCGTGGACCGGCTGACGGCCATGTTGGACGAAATCATCTCCGCCTTGGAACATGACCAGTCGCCTGCCCGCCTGGTTGCCACAGCAGGAATGGCCTGGAAGCTCCTCGCCACCCTCGCTGTAGACCGCCGCCTCCCTGAGCAGGGGACGCCCCTCCAGCAGGCCATGAAATTTTTGGAGGAGCGGGTTGACGGCAGCATCCGGTTGCCCGACTTGGCTGCGGTGGTGGGTGTCTCGTCGTCGCAGCTGAGCAAGCTGTTCCGGGAAGCTACTGGTGGGGGAGTGCTGGCCCACCACACTGCCCTGAAGATGGCCCGGGCGAGGCTTCTGCTGGATACTACGGCGCTGACTGTCGCCCAGGTGGGACGCGAAATCGGATTCTATGACCAGTTCTACTTCTCCCGCCAGTTCCGCCGGATGCACGGGCTAAGCCCCAGTGCATACCGGGCGGAACGGAAGGGGTGAGCGCCTGCGGCGCCACACTAACTTAGTCCTGGTGCTGGTTCTCCAGCCCCCCCTTGCCCTGTGCCCGCCACCGTCTGCTCACCAACGGGGCACAATAGGTGCCATGGCTGATTCTGAAACGGTGACAACCCAGGGCTCGACAGTTGAGGAATGGACGCAGGCGTTGGCAGAGTCCAAGGGCTCGCCGGGCGGCGGGGCAGGGACGGGGGTAATGCTTGCCATCGCCGCGTCCCTGGTGTCGATGGTGGCCGGCTACACAAAGCCAAGCGACGGCAGGGCCGGGGAACTCGCCGACATCCACGCGCGGGCGCGATCGCTCCGGGAGACCGCCCTTCGGCTGGCCGACGACGACGCTGCCGCCTCCGAAGCGTTCGGCGCGGCGTTCCGCCTGGAACCTGGCCGGGAGCGTGATGACGCCATCCACGGGGCGTCGGTTAACGCCGCGAAGGCTTCGGCCGTGCTGGGCGAACGGGCGATGGAAGCCATCGAAGACCTAGGCTGGCTCGCTTCCCATGGAAACCCTGCGTTGATCGCCGATGTGGTTGTCGCTTTCGGTGCCCTCCGGGCAGCGGTGGCGGGCGCGCGCACGAACGTCAGTTTTGACCTCGCGACGCTGCGATCCGCTGGCGCCTCGCTTGAGCAGATCCGTGCAGACCATCCGGATCTCTGGGCGACCGTTCAACAGCTGAACTCGGCACTGGACCGGATCGACGAGCTGACGGCCGGGGTGGATCACCGGGCAGCCCCAACTGACACTGACGCCGTGAAATAGCTCCGGCCGAGTCAGCGAGGACTATCCGGGTTCGCCCCGGTGAAGCGCCGCCAGGGCTTCGGCCAAAGGCATCCGCAACGCCGGGCCGTGGCCGGGAAGCACCACCGAGGCGTGGACGCCGTTCAGCCGTCGGGTGGCTTCCAAGGCGGCGTCCGGGTCCGAGTGGTACATGCGATGGAGCATTTGCGGTCCGGTCTTCCGGCTCAGCGGATGGCTTGCGGCGAAGGAATCTCCGACCGCGATTGCTCCTGCCGTTGGAAGGAGGATCGCGGCGTTTCCGGGCGTGTGCCCCGGTATCAGGATTGCTTCCGGGCGGCCAGGCAGGCTGCGCAGCGTCGCAGCGTCCCACGCGCGGGCCCGCGTTGCCGGCCTTGCAGTGAGCGCTCCGGCTTTGACGACGTGGAGCATCCACCAGAAAACACTGTGAGTCTTGCAGTGGCTGGTCTGGGACTAGCTGGCAGTGTTGATGCCGGTTGTTCTGTCTGGTGCGTGACTCGAAAAAACAATTGCCCCTTGAGGGTGCATTTCCCCCGACTTGTCCGCGCTGGGTGGAGCGGCCGGCGTTGACCTGTCCCACGTCGGTGGCTTGATTAGAAGCTTGCCCGGCCCCTGCGGTTGTGGCTCATCACAGTATTGCCTCGAGGTGACTCTTCCCAGGTCAGTGCCGGTCGTGATGCGACCAGTCTTGCCCGTTCGAAAGGAAGGAGGGTGGCCGCGTTGACTATCGTTGCGCAGACCCGCTCATTTGTAATCGGTGTGGACTGTCACGCCCGCACACACACTTACGCCATCATCGAGGCGAGTACTAGGCGACAGGTCGCGTGCGAGCAGTTCCCGACCACCTCGGAGGGGATTTCCCGCGCACTTGCCTGGGTAGGCCGACGGTCAGACGGCGATATGGCCTGTCTATGGGCCGTTGAGGGTATCGGCTCTTATGGGGCACGTCTGGCCAGGGCAGTAGCCGACGCCGGCTATGACGTCGCCGAAGCTCCACGGATGAACGCCCGGGGGCGCCGGGGGATCGGCAAATCCGACCCGCTGGACGCCGCAGCCATCGGAACCGCAGTCCTGGCCTTAGAGGAGTCCCAGCTTCGGGCCCCGCGCCGGGATGAAGGAACCCGTGCCGGACTCCGGATCCTGAGTGCAGCCCGGGATCAGTTGACCCGGGACCGAACAATGAATGTCAATGCACTCATCGCCTTACTCCGGGCACACGATCTGGGAATCGACGCTCGTAAACCGCTGGTTCCCGCCCAGATAGCCACGATCACCAGATGGCGGGAACGACAGGAGCAGGTCGAACTATCGATCGCGCGCGAGGAAGCGGTTCGGTTGGCGCGCCGCGTTCTCGAAGTGACCACTCAGCTGACTGCGAACCAGAAGCGCATGACAGAGCTGATCAAGCAAAGCCCGGCGGCGCCGCTGTTGGAGATGGTGGGCGCCGGGGCTGTCACAGTCGCCACCGTCCTGACAGCTTGGTCGCATCCAGGAAGGGTGCGCAGCGAAGCTGCCTTCGCTTCATTGGCAGGGGTGAATCCCTTGCCAGCCTCAAGCGGTAACACTGTCCGGCACAGGCTAAACCGGGGCGGTGATAGGCGCCTCAACCGAGCCCTGCACACCATCACCATGACCCGGATGGCCCACGACCCCGGAACACGGGACTACGTCGCCAAACGCACCGAAGAAGGCCGCAGCTATCGTGAAATCCGCAGATCCCTCAAGCGCTACATCGCCCGAACGCTCTACCGCCAGCTCAACACCCTTTACGCCAGCGCGGAACCGAAGGAACTGATAAATCTGCCCGCCACGTGACGCGTCAATACGACCGTAAAATCGGTGGTTGAGGGCCGAGAGGCCAGAGAATGCTTGATGTCGGGGGGATTATGGCAGTCAACGGTTACCAGAAACACGATGATGCGGTGCATGCCGAGCATGAAGCGGCTCTTGCTCGCGGGGAACAACGGGTTTTGTACTAAACCAAGGACGGGATGCTGCACAGCTACACCAAAAAGGAGCTGGGAGGTCCACCTAACGGAAGTACACGGTGGTGGCAGAACCTGCCCGGGCTGTTGTTCCTGCTGCCAATGCTGTCCCTCGGCATATACGTATTCATCACGAATCCGGTTGGAAAGGCGAGTGCCCAATGGGCAACCTTGTTCGGTGCAGTGCTGATGGCCCTGGCAGCCGTTTACCTCATCTGGGAAATGGTGGTTGTGTATCGCAGTCGGGAGGAACGCCTTCGACGGGGATCGCCTGATCCACTTCGCATCTCCGGGGCCAAGACCAAGCTTCCCGAGTCGTATACGCAATCACAACCAATGAGGAAGAGCCGATGGTGAACGATCCCTGATCCATGACGGCACGTTTGGGTTGGGTCCCAACAGACTGCGGCATCCCTCGGCATATCGGTCAAAACGACCAATTCTGACGTGTACTCGGCAAGCCTCCAAAATTGTCAGTCGCAGCGATAAATGGCCGTCTTTCCGCAGCGCTATTTGTCACCTTCCAGCACGTAGGGGGATCCCCGACCGGACACGTGGGGGCCCCAGCGGGTTTGCAGCTGTACTGACCGGAGAGGTTGATTGAGTGACTTACTCGCCCCGACTGTGCACCGGTCTGGCGTTTGCTGGGGGTTCTCCGACCTCGTGGATGGTATGGCCGCCGCAAGCCGTCTTGGTTACGCTGGCTCGCTCGATGCGCGAGACGGTGAACCATCGCATTGCGTTGCGCATTCGGCACCACCCAACTAGGTACCACTGGCCGTTAGTGGAGGCGAACAGCACTGGCTCCACGTCGCGGGTGGTCGTGGTCTCGTCTCTCGTTGTGTAGCGCATGCGGATTACTCGCTGCTCGGCCATTGCCTCTTCCAGTGCCGACTTGATTGCCCGCGAAGAGGAGGGAAGGGCGTTGACCCAGACGCGGTGGGCCAGTTCGTCGGCTCGTGCTCTGGTTTTGGGATCGAGGACGTCCAGGATCTTTTGGATACCTGCTGCTGCCAGATCGGCGTAGGGGGCATCGGGTGCAGCGGACACGGCTGCCATGAGCGCTACGGCCTGCGCTGGGGACAGGCTGACAGGCGGCAGGGACGCTCCTGTAGTCAATCCGTAGCCACCGCCCGGACCTGGGCGGGACCATAGAGGCGCGCCGCTGTTCTCTAACGCATCGAGGTCTCTCTTAATTGTGCGCACGGATACCTCGAACTCTCGCGCCAACCGTTCGGCGGAAACCTCCCGCGCGCCGCTGCGGCGCAACATCTCGGATAGAGCATGGAGCCGTTCGACTCGTTTCACAGTTCATACCCCGATAAATTCATGACATAAACAGTGACATACCCTTGTCCGTAGTGCCTGCGAGGGTAGTGACATGACAACTACTACAAGCAGTCCAATCATCATTCTCATCGCCGGCCACTGGCTGGGCGCTTGGGCGTGGGATGAAGTGCTTGGACACCTGATAACCGACCACTCTCGTGCAATCGCGATGACACTGCCCGGCCTCGACGGGGACGATCCCGAGCGCGCGGCGAAGACTCTCCACGATCAAGTTGCAGCGGTCCTAGACGTCATCACTCAACTCGGGGTCTCCGAGGATCAGCCCGCAACTCTCGTCGCTCACAGCGGCGCGAACGCCCCCGTCAGCCTCGTCCTTGACCGACACCCTGAGCTTGTCCATCGAGTGGTGTGGGTCGACTCCGGCCCTGTGGCGACGGGAAGCGCTTCCGGCCCAGACATCCCGGAGGAGTTGGAGGAGCTTCCGCTGCCGTCCTTCGACGTCCTCGCACAGCAGGCGAGCCTCGAAGGCCTGTGTGCAGAAGTCCTCGAGCGTTTTCGGGCCCGGGCCGTCCCTGAACCCGGCCCCGTGCTTCGTCAGCCCGTCGAGCTCACCAACGAGGCCCGCCGCAAGGTCCGGACCACCATGGTGTGCTGCTCGATCCCGAGCGCCCAGGTGCTGGAGCTGGCCCGCGCAGGCCATGCCATGTTTGCCGAGGTCGCGAACATCGAGCACCTCGACGTCGTTGACCTCCCGACGGGGCATTGGCCAATGTGGAGCCGTCCCCGCGACCTCGCCAACGCCATTCAGTCAGCGGCTTCTCGAACCAACTGAACTGCACGTACAACCTGAAGGGGTCAGCCAATCCGGCTGCCCCCTTTCCTTCCGCTAACGGATCGGCCATTATGCACGAATAGGGATCCCTCACCGGACAAGTGGGCGGGGCAGCTGTTGGTGGAGTTAGCACCGAGTTGCAGCCAGCAACGGTGCAACCCGTATGGGGAAAGTCTGTTGTCAGCGGTTGGCGATTGAAGCGTCGCCCACGATGACGGTGACGGTGAACGGCTTAACTGCGGCCGGAGACGGCATCTGGATAAGCGTTCCCCGTGAGCCAGGCGATGGCGTCGGCCTCCTCCGTGAAGTACCTGCGTGGTGTGGCGGATTTGGAGTTGAAGGCAGTGATTACCCGGCCCACGTCATCGACACCTACGACGGCGGTGCGAGCGGAGCAGGTGTCATCGATGAGCAACTGCTTGGCTTCCGGGGTGATTCGCTCCAGCGGTCCGATATGCACCAGCAACGGCCGCTTGCCTTGGGGGGATGCAGCAGTGACGGTGGCGATGGTCGAGTGGATGTCGTCAGCTTCGATGGTGACCCCGGGCTTCCACTGCAGGCGTAGGAAGCCTCCGTCGTCGCTTAGGGCGAAGCGAGTCAAGGACCACTGCTCCGTACCCGTCACAATGTCCCCAACTTCTGTTCATTCATCGGCTGCCCCCTGGTCGATGTCACGACACCCACTAATCATCAAGAATACGTGCAGAGCCCGCTGACCTGCGGTTTCATCCTGCGGACAGGGGCGTTGGGCATCCAAGCAATCGCAGATGGTGGATGCTAGTGAAAGCGGCGGACGGTCCTCGGAACCGGGGGCTCGAGGTACGGGACGAGCCCAGCAACGATCTGCAAGGGGTGTCCGTGTGGCCGCTTGGACACATCCCGCAACAGGTCCTCTACCGGACGCTCCGTCGCAGGCTTGTTAGAGATTCGACATACCCATTTCTATGCCTAACCCGTACCGAAAGTTGTCTCTGTGACAGTGGACTGTGACGTGCCGGACCTGAACACTATCGAGTCGAAGACGGCGCGCGCCTCGCTCGTCAGCTCCGGATTGATCGATTCGTGGAATTGGACCACCCAAATCACACCGCGCTGGCCGTTCAAGTCGATTACACGGTAGGTTTCGCGCTCAGTGGCGCTCGAGTACCAGCGTGAGCATTCATTTGAGAGATCTGAGTGGATGCAGAACTTGCCGCGGTCGCAGGCTTTGATGTCCACGGCGCCTTCGACGGAGTGATCGAACTCGACCCCGGAGTAATCGCCCAACATGACCTCGATAGGAGGAGTGCTCGCCGTTGACGTCTGCGCCGTCATTGCGTCGACGAAATCCTGAGGCGACGGACCGGCCTCGACGAGCGCGTCCTGCCACGCGCATGCGTCTGTCGGCACATATTTGGCGGGCCACCATCCCACGAAGACCCCCCATTCATCAGGGTGATCCGGGTCGTCCTTAGCCAGACCGTCGCCGTCGGTGCTCGACCAGCTGCCCGGGACGGTGATCTCGAAAGGCACCGAGAAGCCAGTGGCGGGGACGAGATATGTGCCGGCGGCGATGTCGCCATTCTCCGGCAGTGGTGGTACCCCGGTGTCGCCGCCATCCGGTAGCGGTGGGACCGTGCGAGCCTCCGTAGTGGGAAGACTGGCGGACGGGAGCGGGACGTCATCGGACTCATAATCGCATCCGCCGAGACATCCAAACAGTGCCATAGCCACAAGGGACAAGAGAAGGCGCGACCGCCGAGCAGCCTTTCCAGGGGTTGTCATGGAGCTCATCGATCCACCAGGCCGCTACCGGGTACCGTGAGGCCCCGCAGCCGGATGACCCCGCGGGCGGCTCGAGAAAGGATGCCGTCGCCTCAAGTCTCCTCCGGCACAGAACCCGTGACAATGACGAGTCGTACGAAGATCGGTTCCGATTCAAGTAATCTCCCGAAATGACAGGAGTGCGCCGAAGCAGCGTTGAGAAAACGCCAAATTTCGGGAAGCTTTTCACTGCCCGGGTCTAAGTAGCCCGAGAGAGCCGGCGGCGTTTCGTAGCCCTAGGGATTCGAGACGCCCGGGTTACGTGACACGTTAGTCGGGCTACACGCAGCCTCGGGTGCCCGTATGGGAATCCGCAACCGTGCCAAGGCAGCGTACAAGGCGACCAGCTACGTCGAGGGGGATAACACCTGGGCTCACTTCGTAGCTAAAGCCATCGAAGCAGAAATCCTACGGCGCGAAGCCGAACACAACCAGGGCGAGATGTACCCAGCCTGGGGGGAGAAGCTACCCGGCGGCCGTCGACTTAAGGAGTAGACTGCATTCCTTGAGAATGCGCGAAAGCCTTGCCGGCACGGATGCTGACAAGGCTTTCGTCTTTCTTGTAAGCGCTACCCTCTGGGGCTCTGCTCTAGTGCAGCCGGTTTCTCGAGGGTATTTAGCTGTCCAGATATCGCCTTTTCAGCGGCGGGGAAGCCGCCCGCCGCAAGGTCAGCCTTGATGACGGCCAATACACGAGGTTTCATGGCCTGCAAGTTGTCCCCATATATCTCATATTGACTAGCAGCCGCCTGATACTCCTTGGACTTTTGCGTCTCGATCTCTGACGCGTAGTCGCTAAGCCGGAACTTCTTGTTCAGGGTCGTTAGAGCTTCTTCAAAGCTTTTGACGACCTTGTCCACGACCTTAGTTGTTTCGGGAGAGCAAGACATGTTGACCAGGAGAGCGGCGGACCGGAGCTCATTTATGTTGAGCCGTAGCTTCTGTTCCGCGCGGTCGTTCCATTCTCTGTCGCTAATGTTGTTGTCCATATCAACGCAGGCCTCATGGCTGTCAGCTATCGCAGCCAGCGCTTCATCCATCTTGCCGATGAAGGCAACAGAGTTTTCGAGCAACATCTTTCGGTACCAGGACTTGTCGTCCCTTTGATCCGCTCTGCTGTTGTTTGCGTGAATCGCAAAGTATGCGACCGCCGCAACGATTACTGAACCGACTAGCGGTAGAAACTCCACCTATTCCCCCTTGTTGATAAGCGTCCGAAGACGCGGATAGTCGATGGAGATTTCTCGTTGGGGCGAGGGCTTTCCATGTGAGGTCAAAAATGACCGTTTCTGACCCACCCCCGGCAAGCCTTCAAAAGATCGAAAAAGCGCTCCTATCTGTGACTTTCGACGGTTCATGGCGGTCTTTTTGCGGCGCTATTTGGCGCCGGGAGCGGCCCGCAAGGGGATCCTTCACCGGGCGCCCGTAAGCCGATTCCTCAGTGGGCAGTATCCCGGCTTCTTCCATGGCTACGTACCAGTCAGGTCTGAAGCCGATTTCTCAGTTGGCAGTGAGCCCGGCCCTCTTTCGGTAGCCCTTCACCAGAGACCAAACGGCGAGGGCGGCGACGGCTGCTGCCACCCCGCCCGCCACTGCGGGCAGGGCACCGGAGGAGCCGCCGGCTGGTTGG
>NZ_JBNHGJ010000028.1:0-69623 GCF_059091165.1 Arthrobacter sp. Hb9-2
CCGCCACGGCCTGCACCACATCGAAATCTTCGCCACCACCGACCAGTACGAACACATCCTCACCGTCATGAACACCGCCACCAACCCCCGCACCACCCCACCCACCACCACCGGTGCAGGCACTGGCACTGGCGCTGCTGCTGGTACTGGTGCTGGTGCTGGCATTGATTCCTGGCGGGACGGCGATGTGGACCTGGACCGGCGCACCCGGCCACAGAAACAGCTCGAGGGAATCGTCAGCGCCGTCAAAACCGCCCTGGCCACCAACACCCTGCCCGCCACCGGCGGCAACCGCCCCCAGATCATCGCCACCATCAACTACCAGGACCTCCTCCCCCACCCCGAACATCCCAAAACCACCGGCACCGGCACCGGGAACTTCGCCTTCACCGGACCCGTCGCCGCCACCACAATCCGCAAAATCGCCTGCGACGCCGACATCATCCCCGCCCTCCTCGGCACCCACGGCGAACTCCTTGACCTCGGCCGCAAAACCCGGCTCTTCACCCCCGCCCAACGCCAAGCCCTCACCGCCCGAGACCAAGGCTGCACCTTCCCCAACTGCACCGTCCCCGCCCCCTGGTGCGAAGCCCACCACATCACCTACTGGTCCCACGGCGGCCCCACCAACACCGACAACGGCGCCCTCCTCTGCTCAGGCCACCACCACCTGATCCACAAAGAACAATGGACCATCACCACCATCAACAACACCCCCTGGTACACACCCCCAAAACACCTCGACCCACACCAAAAACCCCAACAAAACACCTACTTCAAACCACCACCCCCACCAACACCCCGGAAATGAGTATGGGCTTCTGGGCCTGAGTGGCCCTTCTGGCCAACAATCAACTCGGGAATGCCACTTCCCGCCCCGGATGCCGGGCGGGGGGACGCTGCAGGATCTCTCCCCTCGGTTGCCGCGGCCGCGGACGCTGCAGGAGTTACTGCAGGATCGGCTGCACGAGTGTTGGCCCCGGTTGTTGGAAAGCTCCGCCCCAAAAGCGATTCGCGCCAAAGACTCCGGAACGCGGAACTATGCCCTTGGAGTGCCCACCACAACTGTGCCGTCCAGCTCGTCGGAGTGGACAGTCCGTGTCCCAAGCCCTGCAGCAACCATGATTGCGGCGGTTCCAGCGGCCTGGCGCTCACTGGTTTCGATGACGAGGTGGCCAGCCGGATCCAACCATTCAGTAGCTTCTTCGATCGCCCGCCGGTGCAGGTCCAGTCCGTCGGAACCACCATCGAGCGAGATCTGCTGTTCGTAGATCCTGGCTTCGGGCGGCATTGTCGGCAGCACGCTTGTGGGCACGTAGGGAGCGTTCACCACGATGAGCTGAACCCGCCGCATGAGCCTGGAAGGAAGTGCAGCATACAAGTCACCTTGATGGACGTGCCCGCCCACCTTTGAAACGTTGCGGCGGGCACACTCCACTGCAGCAGAATCAATATCCGCCGAGTGAAGTTCCGCTACGGAAACTTGGGAGGCTACGCCCACGCCCACGGCCCCTGATCCGCAACAGAGGTCTACAACGACGGGGGATACCGACGGGCCGGGCGGCCTCAAGCTGTCCCGCAGCAGCGAGGCAGCTTCAGAGACGAGCAGTTCGGTGCGCCGTCGCGGCACAAAGACACCTGGGTCAACGGTGACCCGGAGTCCACAGAACTCCGCCCAACCAAGGATGTATTCAAGTGGTTCACCCGAAACGCGGCGCTCCACCCACTCGAAAAGCTCAGCATGGCCGGACGCTTCCGCCAGGAGGAGTTGCGCCTCGTCTTCGGCGAAGACACAGCCAGCTGCCCGCAGCATGGACACAAGCTCGGCGGAAGTGGGCGAAGCAAGTGAGTCAGCAGCCGGCATAAAGCCCTTTCGGTGATCCGATGGGGATCCCTCTCATTACCGGGCGAGGAGGCCCGCACGGCACAATAGGAGCCACCGGAAACGGATGAAGCAGGAATCGGACGCACCCCTTTTGAACCGCAGGAGTCTAATGCTAATCCGCAATTCCCCGGTTTAGTGGGCTTTTCTTGGCAGGATAGTGCTATGACTTCCCCTGCCCCGCACTCCCTGATTTGGACCGGCACCTACACCCCCGACGGCGGCGGACGCGCGGAAGGGATCGGAGCGTTGTCGGCCCGCCTTGACGGCTCGCTCGAATGGTTGGGAACGGCCGTCAAGACCGATTCGCCATCGTTCGTTGCCGTCCACCCCACTTTGCCTGTGGTGTACGCGGTGGCCGAGCAGCGCAAAATGGTTAGGGCCTTCCGCCGCACCGGAGATTTCGGGCTGGAGCCGCTTGGTGACCCGCAACCCTCCGGAGAAGCGACCTGTCACGTTGCGGTCGACCCCCAGGGACGCTTCCTCACCGCCACTTGTTGGGGAGACGGCCAGGTCCTGCTGTACGAATTGGATTCCGACGGCGGCATCACGGCACGCTTCCCAGCGCTGCCCTCGGTGGATCCGCACGCCAGCCAGACCCCGGGCGAGCCCCGGCAGAGCCGTGCCCACGCAAGCCTGATGCTGACGGACGGGCGCATCATAACGACGGATCTGGGCCACGACACCCTCCGGATCTGGAATTACATGCCCGGGTCGGGCTTGGTGGCCGACCACGAAGTGGCCCTCCCCTTCGGGTGCGGCCCGCGCCACCTGGTGCAGCACGCCAGCGGCAACGTTTTTGTGGTTTCTGAATACTCGATTGAAGTCTTCGTTGTCAGGCCCGAAGCCGGAATCTTTGAACTCGTCTTCCGGGGCCCTGCCACTGCAGGCGGCAGCCAGCCCGACGATTCTGCCGCAGAAATCGGCCTCGGCCAAGAGGGCAGGCACGTCTATGTGGGCGTGCGCGGCTCCAACCTGGTAAGCGTGCTCGAGGTCGGAGCCGGCGGGACAGAACTGGTGCCGGTGCACGACTTTCCGAGTGGAGGAAACTGGCCGCGGCATCATCTGGTCAGGGGCCGCTGGCTCCACGTTGCCCATGAACGGTCGGACAACGTAGCCACATTTGAGCTGGACCCCGCCACGGGCTTGCCGGGGACCCTGGTCCACAACCTGGAGGTGCCCTCCCCCACCGCCTTGGTGCCCGCAGGATAAGCTTCGCCCGCCGAGGCTTGAGGACCTGAGGAGCCCACTTCATCCCAAGCGCAATAGATAGCACGAGCCTTACAGGCAGCGGCATTTCCTAAACGCTGGAGTTATTCCGTGCAAGCGCTTACAGTTGTGACTTGGTTCACAGGGCAGCTGGGTTGCCCTGTGGGCTTGGCATCCTCATGCCACCCCCTTGCCCCGGCAAGCCTGAACAGCAGCGCAGCTACCAGGAAAGGTCTCCTGCCTTGAAATTCCGCACCCTCTCGAGCATGCCCCCAAGCGATAGAACAGGCGTGAGAATACGCGCCAAGGGAAGCACAACAAAAGACGCAAGAACGACGACGCAAACACCTTCCACTACAGCACCACACTTCACGGCATCCCACGCCCGGTCCCGGACCACCACGGCCCAGACCACCACAGCCCGGACCACCACAGCCCGAACGGCCGTTGCCTTGCTGGCAGCCGCAGTAGCAGCCGCAGTAGCCGTTTCAGCGTCCGTAGTTCCCGCGCAGGCAACTCCCGGCCCCAAGGGCCCGGGCGCAGGGTCGGCCCTGCACAGCCTCCGCGGCCCGGTAACAGACGAAAACTTCTACTTCGTCATGGCTGACCGTTTCAGCAATGGCAGCACGGGCAACGACCAGGGCGGCCTGGGCAACGACCCCATGGTGTCCGGCTTCGAGCCCACCAAAAAGGGTTTCTACAACGGCGGTGACCTGGCCGGCCTGCTGGACAAGATCGACTACATCCAGGGTTTGGGTACAACTTCCATCTGGCTGACGCCGAGTTTCAAGAACAAGGCAGTGCAGCCGGAGGACAAATCGGCCGGGTACCACGGTTACTGGATCACGGACTTCACCCAAATCGACCCACACCTGGGCACCAACGCCGAACTCAAAGCCCTGATCGACGAAGCCCACAGCCGCGGCATGAAGGTCTACTTCGACATCATCACCAACCACACCGCGGACGTCATCGGCTACGAGGAAGCCCCGCGCATGCGCTATGCGTCCAAGGATGAAGTGACTTATGAGACTGCGGACGGCGAGGCTTTCGACGACAGGGACTATGCGGGCTCGGAAAGTTTTCCCAAACTGGAAGCTACCAAGTCGTTCCCCTACGTACCTGTCCTCGAATCCGGCGAAGAAAATCTGAAGGTTCCGGGCTGGCTGAACGATCCCAACCTCTACCACAACCGGGGTGACACCACTTTCGCCGGAGAGGATGCCTACTACGGTGACTTCTTTGGTTTGGATGACCTCTTCACCGAGCACCCGAAGGTGGTGGACGGCATGAAAGAGATCTATAAGGCCTGGATCCGCGACTTCGGTGTGGACGGCTTCCGGATCGACACCATGAAGCACGTGAACAACGAGTTCTGGCAGGATTTCGGCCCCGACGTCCTGAACTACGCCAAGGAACAGGGCAAAGACGAGTTCTTTATGTTCGGTGAGGTTTTTGACACCACCAAGAGCTTCACCTCGCAGTTCACCACCCGCAACCAGATGCAGTCAGTGCTGGACTTCCCCTTCCAGGACGCTGCCCGCAACTTCGCCTCGAAGGGCCAGGACGCACGGAACCTGGAAGCCTTCTTCGCCGGCGATGACTGGTACACCGACGCCGACTCCAACGTCTACCAATTGCCCACCTTCCTGGGCAACCACGACATGGGCCGCATCGGCAGCTTCATCGCCGCCGACAACCCCGGATCAACCGACGCGGAGCAGGTGGCCCGCGATCAGCTGGCCCACGAGCTGATGTACTTCTCCCGCGGCAACCCTGTGATCTACTACGGCGACGAACAGGGCTTCACCGGCCCTGGCGGTGACCAGGATGCCCGGCAGACACTCTTCGCCAGCCAGGTGCCGGAATACCTCGACGACGACCTGCTGGGCTCCGACGCCACCCATGCCACGGACAACTTCAACCCCGGGCACCCGCTCTACTCGAAGATCAGCCAGCTCGCAGGCCTGACCAAGGAACACACGGCACTGCGCGACGGCGCCCACCAGCACCGTTACGCCTCCGCAGGTCAAGGCATCTACGCCTTCTCCCGCACGGACGCCGGAGACCAGCGCGAGTACGTCGTGGCGCTAAACAACAGCGAGCAGACGCAGAGCGCAGAGGTGCCAACGTACATCGCCAAGCGCAACTACACCCGCGTTTACGGTGAAGGCGCCGACGAGGCTAAAACCTCCGCGGACGGCAAGCTGGCAGTCACCGTTCCCCCGCTTTCTGCCGTGGTGTACCAGTCGTCCGGCCGGATTCCGCACTCCAAGGCGGCGCCCGCCGTCGTCCTCCAGGAGCCGGTGGCGGCGCAAGGTGACAACGGGCGCCTAAAGGTGACAGCCGACGTCGGCGGCTCCTCGTTCAATCAGGTCACCTTCGAGGCCAAGACGGCAGGCGGTGAATGGCAGCCCATCGGCACCGACGACACGGCGCCTTACCAGGTGTTCCACGATGTGGCGGCGCTGGATGCCGGCACTGGCGTTGAGTATCGCGCCACCGTGCTGGACAACGGCGGACACACTGCCACCTCCCAGGCCCGCACGGCCGCAGTTCCCGCCCCGGTCCTCACCCTGCAGAAGCCAGTGGAGGGAAGCAGTGTCAAAGGCTCGGTGGACCTCAGCGCCACAGCGGACCCGGAAAAGGCCAGCCACGTGGTGTCTTTTGAGCGCAGCGTGGCCGGCGGAGACTGGACAGCTGTCGGAATTGATGACTCATCGCCTGTCTATTCAATGTCCGACGACGTTTCAAAACTGGAGGACGGAACCGAGGTGCAGTACAGGGCCGCGATGGCTGGCCCTGGATTCCACGCTGTGAGCGAGCCGCGGACTGTCACAGTCGGTGACGCTCCGCAGCCGGACTCGGTGACGGTGGCCGGATCCATGAACCAGCTGATGGGCTGCTCCGAACCGTGGCAGCCATCCTGCGCACAGGCCATGCTGCAGCTGGACCCCGCGGACAAAATCTGGCGCCTGGCGGTGGATCTGCCGAAGGGACAGTACGAGTACAAGGCCGCGCTCAACGGCACCTGGGATGTGAGCTACGGAGCCGGCGGCTCGGCCGGTGGAGGGAACATCGTGCTTGACCACCCCGGTGGCAAGGTGACGTTCCGCTATGACAACAGCACGCATGTCATGAGTGCCGTGTACGCGTCCCAGCAGCCCTCGGCGGTCGCCGTGGCTGGCAGCCTGAACACTGAACTCGGCTGCGCAACGGACTGGGAGCCCGCTTGCGGCCAGGCACAACTGGTGCTGGATCCGGCTGACCTCGTGTGGAAGCTGACCGTTCCCAACCTTGCGGCCGGCAATTACGAGTTCAAGGCAGCTTTGGACCGGTCTTGGGGCGTCAGCTACGGCGCGAACGGCTCGCCAAACGGCGGCAACATAGCGTTCAAGCACGACGGCGGAGCGGTCACCTTCCGCTACGACCACTTCACGCACCTGATCACGGCGGGCTAAAGCTTTCCTGCCGCCACAGCAATGGGCCACCTGCCGCCAACCCGAACCGGGGAAGCGGCAGGTGGCCCCGCTGTTGATGGGGTTCTCGCTCCGAAATTGGTTTTCCCGTCGGGACGAGAGCCTAGCCTCGCACCGCGTGTCCGAGGCTGGTGATGAGCCTACGAACGGCGTCCTCGGCAGTGGGCGGAGCCCCAAAGACCTCACTCTGGCGGGTGGTGTCAGCCACGTACCGGCCCGTCTGGAACCACGAAATCATTGCTGCCAGGTCCTTAGCCATGGGGTTAACCGGCCCCATAACCCTTCCTGCCGCCCGCAGGAGCCCGACCGGAACCGACCGGACACGGACCTCCTCACCCGTCAGCCGCTCGGTAAGGTCGGCGAACTCCTGCATGGAGATGGGCCTGTCCCAGCCGACATCAATGCGCTGGCCCTCCACACCCGGAGCATCCACGGCAGCGGCCAAGTACCCGGCGACGTCCGCGGTGAGCACAAACGTCAGCGGGATTCCTGCCGAGCCGAACCACATGACTTTGTGTTTGCTGAGCGGGTCGCCGCCGAACCGGGTCACCTGATCCAGGAATGCTCCGGGCCGGAGCGCGACAAAGGGGACGCCCAGGGCCTGGAGCCGGTCCTCCATGAGCCTTTTGTGCCAGAAATGCGGGACGCGGGGCGTTTGGTCACAGGTCAGGATGCTGGTCAATACAAACCTGCGGACGCCGGTACGCTTCGCCGCTTCAGCGAGGTTCGAATTGCCGACTGTGTCGGTTTCCGTGGTGTCGCCTTTGCGGTGCCGGGTGTAGCCGGCGGCCGTAGTGACAACCGCATCCGCGCCGGCCATGGCATGCAGCAGCGATTCCTGATCCAACATGTCCCCACGGGCAATCTCAACACCCGCCGATTCCAGCCGGGAGGCATCCGAGCCGGGGCGTACCAGGGCACGCACCTGCTTTCCCCGGTTCAGCAGTTCCGTCACCACCTGGCCGCCGAGCATGCCGGTGCCGCCTACTACCAGTACTGGTCCCTCACCCATCGTGCTCTCCTGACTGTTGACTTAGCCGTGCAGGGCCTCCTCCACCGCCGCCAGCAGGGAGTTGAACCGGGCATTGGCGGGAAGATCATCCAGGAACACCGGCCTGCCGTCCGGCCCGCCGAGCGGTACCTGCCAGTTCGGATACAGCGCTTCGGTGGTGCCGGGCTGGTTCTGGACGCGGCGCTCCCCCACGGCATCCACCAAGGCAACGCCAAGCAGTACCGACGGCGCCTGCGCCAGCAGCAGGTGCAGCGCCTCGATGGTCCGCTCCTCGCTGGCCCCCGGAGCGCCGGAAACATCATCGGGGAGGTAGCCGCGCTCGCGCACCAGGGCAAGCATCTTCTCCAGGGAGGCATTGTGCTCAGCCCGCTCCTCCGCCTCGGAGCGCTCAAGGAGGCCCAGGCCGCTGCGCAGCGCCACGTGGTCACCGGCGAGGTACCCGGCGGTGGGCGGAAGGTCGTGGGTGTTCACGCTGGCGAGTGCCTGCGTGCGGTACCTCTCAGGCGCAAGGGGCGAATCGCCGTCGTACTCGAACCAAAGGATGGACGTGCCCAGGATGCCGCGGGCGGCAAGGTAGTCGCGCACCCAGGGTTCGAACGTGCCCAGGTCCTCGCCGATCACAACCGCCCCGGCACGCTGCGCCTCAAGGGCGAGGATACCGATCAGCGCCTCATGGTCGTATCGCACGTAGGCGCCGTCGCCCGGGGCGTTGCCGGATGGAATCCACCAGAGCCGGAACAGGCCCAGGATGTGGTCCACACGCACGCCGCCGGCATGCCGCAGCACGGTGGCCAGCATGTTGCGGAACGGGATGTAGCCTGCCTCCGCAAGCCGGGCCGGATGCCATGGCGGCTGGCCCCAGTCCTGTCCCTGCTGGTTGTACATGTCCGGCGGTGCGCCCACGCTGGTGCCGGGAGCCAGGACGTCGCGGAGCGTCCAGGCGTCGGCGCTGCTGTGGTCCACCCCCACCGCCAGGTCGTGGACCACGCCGAGCCGCATCCCGGACCGAAGCGCCGCCCGCTGCGCGCTTTCGAGCTGCTCGTCGCAGATCCACTGCAGCCAGCGGTAGAACCCGATCCTGTCTGCAAGCCTTTCCCGCAGTGCCTCGGTCTGCGGCGTGCCAAGGGCACAGGCGGGGTCCGACCAGAAGGGGTCCCCGGCCGGCAGGTCCTCCCGGATCGCGGACCAGAGGGCAAAGTCGTCGAGGCCCCTGCCGGAGATGCGGCAGAATTCGTCGAAGGCAGCTTGCCGGGCCGGCGACCGGCGGGTGTGGTAGAGCATCTCCAAGGCCTGGAGTTTGGCCGAGTAGACGGAATCGCGGTCCAGCCGGGCGCCCTCCCTATTCAGGGCGGCCACTTCCTCGTGAAGCTTTTCCACCGCGGCACGCTTGCGCGGCTTGAGGTAGGCCAGTTCGGGGATTGCCTCGATGCGAATGTACAGCGGGTTGAAGAACCGCCGGGTGGACGGTGAATACGGCGACGGCTGGACAGGCGGAACCGGCTCGGCAGCGTGCAGCGGATTAACCAAAATGTAGTCTGCGCCATGGGCCGCACTCAACGCGCCGAGGTCGGCCAGGTCGGAGAAGTCGCCTATGCCCCACGACCGCTTGGAACGCACGGAGTACAGCTGGGTAGCCAATCCCCAGCCGCGGCGCGCTTCCAGCGGTGCGGCGGTGGTCAGCCGGGCGGGCACTACCACCAGGGTCGTGGACGCGGTGGCGCCTTCAGATTCCGCGTGGAGGGTATGCCATCCCAGCGGCAGGTCCTGGGGAAGGGCGAAGGTGGCACGTCCGGTGGCAACCCCATCCACGTCCCGCGGCTGCACCCGGAGGTCCTGCTGAACGGCATCCCGCGTCCCTGCGCCGCCTTCGAGCGTGATGCTGACTTCGGCGGTGGCTCCGTCCCGCAGATGGACCGGGACCTGCGCCGGCTCGCCCTGCTGGATAACGACGGCGGGAGGCAGCATGCGCCGCCACGGCGCCAGTTCGGCTTCCGCGAGTGCCGCCTCGATGAGCTGGTTGGTGTGGGCCTGGACCCCCAGGGAGGCCAAGACCTTGATCAGTGTTTCTTCGGCGACACTGTGGGGCAACCCGTCCCAGCCCTGGAAGGAGGTTCCCACGCCATGGGCGTCCGCCAACTGCTTGAGGAGGTGCGGGTCCACGGCGCCCGTGGCAGCTTCACGGGCAGCGGAGGGAAGGCCTGGCCGATCCGCGGGCATCTGCGATTGCTGTGGGTGCTGCTGGTCTGAAGCCGTCATGCGTGTCCGCCTCGTCTGGTGTGATGTGGCCCGAACTTACAGTGCTGCTTGTTGTACCGGGCGCTTGCACCCCCGCGCACAACCGTTGGTTCAGATTATTGCAGGGCGGCGCAGAGGCGAAACCCAAGCACCCTGTTACCCAGCGCATCAGTGCTCTTTATGCGTGCTGACCGCGCGCCCGCGTTCACCCGGTCGGGTTCCCTGCCGCGGGGTCGTCAACGATCCTCCCCACGGAAGTACTGCCCGTAACGCTCCATAAAACGTCATACCCGGCTCCCTCCGTTACTCCCCAAGACGAAAAGAGAAGCACTGAGGCGCATATCCGCCGGGGCGCGGCTGATCTGTGTAGCCTCGTGACGACCAAGGGGACGCTTTGGAAGCAACGTGCCCAAAAAATCGGAGGAGACCGGAGATGAGCCTCAGCGAACTGCGGGTGTTCGGGCGATCAGGCACCCCTATCAGCCCGCTGACCCTGGGCACCATGAACTTCGGCGAGGGGGCCGGTGGAGCTCCCGGCGCGCCCACCGGAGCAGACGAAAGCATCCGGATCATCCAGTCCGCGCTGGACGCCGGCATCACCGCCATAGATACCGCAGATGTGTACTCGCAGGGTGAATCGGAGCAAGTGGTGGGGCGCGCACTGCGGGGCCGCCGCGACGACGTCTTCCTCGCCACCAAGTTCCACGGCCAGATGAGCCCCAATCCGGCCCACGCCGGCAACTCCCGGCGCTGGATCACCCAGGCCGTCGAGGGCAGCCTGCGCCGCCTGCAGACCGACCGGATTGACCTGTACCAGGCGCACCGGCCGGACTACAACACCGATGTCCTGGAAACCATCACCACCCTTAATGACCTGATCCGCCAGGGAAAGATCCTCTACTACGGGACCTCGGTGTTCACGCCGGCGCAGCTGGTGGAGGCGCAGTGGCTCGCCACCACCAACCATCTGATCCCGCCGCTCGGGAACCAGGTGCCGTACTCCATGCTGGTGCGCGCCAACGAACGGGACGTATTCCCGATCGCGCAGCAGTATGGCCTCGGGGTACTGGCGTACGGCCCGCTGGCGGGCGGCTGGTTGTCGGGCAGCTTTACCCTGGAATCCGGAAAGCCGCCCACCCGCGTACATTCACTTCCCGGCCGCTACGACATCTCCGGGCCCTCCAGCGAACGCAAGCTGCACGCGGCGGATGCCCTGGCACGGCTGGCGGACAAGCTGGAGCTCTCGCTGGTGGACCTCGCCGTCGGCTTCGCCCTGGCACATCCGGCCATCAGCAGCGTGATTATCGGGCCGCGCAGCGAAGAGCACCTTGCCGCGTACCTGCGTGCGGCCGAAGTCAGGCTGGGCGAGTCGGTTCTGGATGCGATCGATGACGTTGTACCGCCGGGCACGAACTTCGTGGAGCGGGACGCCGGAGCCATCGTCCCCTCGCTTGAGTTCGCAGAACTCCGACGGCGTTAGGCCAGTCCCGCCGTCGTCCTGCCTCCTGCTTCAGGAACCCCGGTTGCGGCTCCTCGCTGCGGATGTTCCTGCTGCAAAGATGCCCACGTGCCTATCATGGCTGCCGTGGGCGTTCTTTTTACGGTGGGGCACGGGACAGCCTCCCAGGCTGACTTCGAGGAGCTGCTGAAAAGCGCTGGCGTGACATCCCTCGTGGACGTGCGCATCGGTCCCGGCAGCCGCAGGCACCCCCACTTTGGCAAGGACAGCATGGCCGCCTGGCTGCCGGAAGCCGGCATCAGTTACCGGTGGGAGCAACTCCTGGGTGGTTTCCGCAAGCTTCCGCCGGAATCACCGGACACGGCCCTCCGCAACGATTCTTTCCGGGCCTACGCTGCCTATATGCGCACCGGGGAGTTCTGCGCCGCCGCGGAACGGCTGATGGCAGACGCACAGGATCAACCCACCGCCATCATGTGCAGCGAAACCCTCTGGTGGAGATGCCACCGAAGGCTCATCGCCGACCACTGCGTCCTCCTGGCCGGACTTCCCGTGGAGCATCTGATGCCCCGCTCCCGGCCCACCACCCATGTCCCGACTCAAGGCGTAAGGGTGCTGGGAAACTCACTGAGATATGACGTCTCGGGATAAGCCGCCACAACCGGGCAAACCGGACCCTTGACTCAACAGGACAAGAATCCTACGGTCGATATCGATACTCCCGACTTAGATTCAAGGGCGTCCAATGCCAATGTCCGAAGAGGAGCGGAGGCTCCTCAAGGAGCTGGAGCTCGGGTTGATCGCCGACGACCCCCACCTCGCCATGGAACTGCTGTCCGGCTACCCCTCACGCCGGTTCAGTGCAGGCTTCTACTACGGCTCAGCCGCGGGCCTGCTCGGCCTTGTGCTCTTCATCGCCGGTGTCAGCGGCCAGGTCATCGGTGTGGCTGTCTCGGGGTTGTTCCTGATGCCTTTGGGGGCTTACCTCGCGCTGAGTAAGCATCTCCTCGGGCGCCGCCGCCGTCACGGGCAGCCCACATAGCCCTGGGCCGTTCAGCCTCTGCTGCCCCTGCGGTGTAGCACGTGGGACCAGGAAGAACAGGCCCGCCAGGACCGTGGCGGCTCCGATCCAACCCGCTGCCGGCAACCGTTCCCCCACTACCAGGACAGCCAATACCGCTGCCACCACAGTTTCCACCAAGGAAAGACCCGTGGCGGTGCTGGCGCGCACCCGCGCCAGGCCCCACCCGAACAGGACGTACCCGGCAAACATCGGCACGAGCGCCATATACGCCCCTACGGTGAAGTTCGTCCAGGTCTCAAGGAGCGGGCGGCCGGTGAGAAAGAGGACAGGCATCAGCAGGACACCGCCCACCCCAAACACTGTCCCCATGGCGGCCCGGGAGGACACGCCACCGCCGATGATGCGATGGGCCGCCCACGAGTACAGGGCGTAGGTGGTCCCTGCGACCAGGCCCAGTGCTATTCCCGCCGCGCTGGACCAGGACGTGCTGGCCCAGGACTCCGCAGCGGTACCTGCGCCGCCGCCGTCGGGTCGGTGCCCGGCAAATGACAACAGCACGGCGCCGCCCACGGCGATCAGCGCCCCGACCATCCAGCGGCGCGTGAGCGGCTTTTGGTCAACAATGCGCTCAATGACCGCCGCTGCCACCGGGGCGGAGCCGATGGACACCACCGTTCCCACGGCCACGCCGGCAAGATGCATTGAGCTGTAAAAGGCCAGTGGATATACCGCAACCGCCAACGCCCCAAGGGACACCAGCGGCCATCGCTTCACTAGGAGTCGCCACTGCGCGCTGATGTGATGTGCCGCGTACAGAGCCTGCAGCAAACCGCCAACTCCCATCGCAACCGCGCCGATGGCCAGCGGGCTGACGGCGGGGGCAAAGGTGGCAGCAGTTCCTGTGGTGCCCCACAGCACCGATGCGGCGAGCACAAAAACAGCGCCCCAGAACGGACCGGACGCCAGGCCGGCTGAAGCAGTCACAGCCCGTCCAGCATCTGCGCGGCGATGGCTCGGCCTTCAAGGAGCCGGGCGTCCCCGCCCTCGAGTCCTGCACGGACCATGGCACCTTCCAGGAGGAAGGCCAGGTGGCTGGCCAGCCTCATACGGCGTTCTTCCTGGCCTGGGAGCAGTTCCGCCAGGTGCGCTGCGAGGAGGGCCTGAACTTTTTCCTTGTGCCGCCGTACCGCCGTCCGCCCTGGGCTGCCTGCGGGCAGTTCCGCGGCGGCGTTGAGCAGCCCGCACCCCCGGAATCCGTGGTGGTACGCAAAGCGGGCATGATCGAGGTAGGCGTCAAAGATGGCGAGCACGCGCTCCCGCGGTCCTTCCGCGCGGTCCACGCGCTTCCGATAGAGGCCAAGCCATTCCTTCAGTCTACCCAGCTACGCTTTCAACATTGCCCGGATGCCAGTAGGAAGAGGTTGGGGGACGGCGTAACCTGAAGGCGCTTGGGGTCTTCGGCTTTGGGCTCCTGGGCTCCTACCGAAGGAGCTACGGCCGAGGCGGGAAGGCCGAGGTGCTGAGGAGGCGGCGGTGGGAACAATGGATGGACGCTTGGCGCTGGTGACTGGCGCGACGGGAGGGCTGGGCAAAGCCGTAGCCGCGGGCCTGGCACGCGAGGGGGCTTCCGTTATCGTCGTCGGACGCTCAGCTGCCAGAGTGGGGGCAGCGATAGCGGACATCAGAACGCTCGTTCCGGATGGCAGGATCGAACCGCTGGACTGCGACCTGTCGTCCCAGCCCTCCATCCGGCGGGCAGCGTCCGACGTCCTGTCCCGCCACGACAGGCTGGATGTGCTCGTCAACGCCGCAGGGGTCTTCCGCAAGGAACGCCACGTTACTCCGGACGGGCTGGAACTGACCTTCGCTACGAATGTGGTGGCCTACTTCCTGCTGACAAATCTGCTGCTGGACGCACTCAAGCGCGCCGCGCGTGCAGGGCAGGCAAACACCGGAACCGCAGGCACGCCTGGTCCGGCGGCTTCTACCGCACGAATCGTGAATGTTGCTTCAAGGTACGGCAACGCCACGCTTAACTTCGATGACCTCCAGACTGCAAAGGGCAAGTACAGCTACCTTCGGTCCACGCCGCCCACAATGCTTGCCCGTGTCCTCCTTACACAGGAGTTCGGCGAGCGCCTGCGCGGCACGGGCGTGGTGGCAAACGCCGTACATCCCGGCCTCGTCAAGAACACGGCGCTGTTGCAGGACGTCGGGGGCCCGTTCCGCTGGGTCACCAACACCTTTGGTGCCCCGGCCGAAAAGGCGGCAGACACGGCGGTTTGGCTTGCCACCTCACCGGAAACAGCGGAGGTTTCCGGGAAGCTTTGGGCGAAGCGGAAGGAACTCCCGACGCCGGGCATGGGCTCGGATCCCGAAGCCCGCCGGCGTTTGTGGGATGCTTGCTCCCGCCTTACGGGACTGTAATGCCCCCTCCGGCGATTGACCCGCTCCGTTCATCGCCCGGGACGCTTTGGTTATAGTCCGGGGCGCTTTCGCTATACTCCGGCACGGGAGTTGAGCGTGTCCCTGATCCCGTTCAGCGCGGGGTCGCGCAGTGACATGAAGGCCGGTTTCAGCAGTGGCTGGATGATCTTGGCCGGGCCCTTGATGCTGAACTCCGCCGTGTACGTGACCACCGAACCCGCACCGTTGGAGCTCACATCGATCGAGTCAAAAGCCGTGACCGTTTTGTTCTCGCCGCGGAGCTTGATGTGGTTCTCCGTCAGCTCGATGACCTCGTATTCAAGGGTCTGCCGTTTGCCCCGGAACTCCGACTCGGCGTGGTACCTGTGCCCCAGAGCCACAGGCCCTGGGGTCAGCTTGTCCATCACCGGGGTGCTGGGGTCCCACTCGCTCGTGTTTTCGAACTCCCGCATGTAGGCAAAGGCCTGTTCGGCGGGCAGCTTGGTTTCCACACTTCCGGTTACTGTGATCATCACCCAAGTGTAGGAACCGTGCGGAGGGAAGCCCACCCCTTCGCTGGCTTATAGGGACCCGCGCCCTTGCCCGGACCCCGAGAGTTGGACGGCTGCCATCTTGAAACAGAGCTTCCCACCCAGTTCCCTCGGCCGGACCCACACCTCGTAACCCTCCGCGGCAGCAAAAAGTGCCCGGCCCCCTCCTGCGTCGGCCGCCAACCACAGGGCTGACGAATCCGCCATAGCATCATCGACCACACCGGTGCGCACAATTTCGAAGTCCTTTCGAACCTCCACCGGTGTCCCGATGAGCCGGATCCAGTCATGGTAGCGATACGGCTTCATCGCGTTACCCCAATCCGCCTTTTCTCCAGCCAGGCTTTGCCGCTGGCTCCGTTAGTGGAGGTGGCTTCCGCCGTTGATATCGATGGTGGTGCCGGTGAGGTAGGCCGAGTCCTCCGAGGAAAGGAAGGTGATGACGGCAGCCACTTCTTCCGTGGTGGCGTTGCGGCCCAGCGGAATTCCGGCGTTGATCGCGGCTTCCTGCTCTTGCGTGCTGCCCACCCGGATGTTGGTGTCTACGGCGCCCGGGGTGATTGCGTTGACGGTCACGCCGGTGGTCCCCACTTCGCGGGCGAGGGCCTTGGTGAACCCCAGGATGGCCGCCTTTGCTGCGGAGTACGGGACTTTCCCGAACACGCCACCGCCGCGCTGGGCAGAGACGGAGGACATGTTGATAATCCGGCCCCAGCCGTTGTCGATCATGTCCGGCAGGAACGCCTTGGTGACCAGGTAGGTGCCTGTTGCGTTGACGTCCATCACCTTGTGCCACAGCTCCAGGGTGGTTTCGAGGAACGGGAGCGGGGAGGTGATACCGGCGATGTTGGCGAGGGCACCCACGGGCGGCAAATTGCCGGCGGCCACCTCAGCAGCGACGGCTGCCTGGGCGGCTGTGACCGAGGCTTCGTTGGCGACGTCGATCTCATGGCCGAAGGCGGGGACGTTGAACTCGTTGCCGATGTCGGCTGCCACCTTTGCCGACTTCTCGCCGTCGAGGTCCAGGACGACGATGCCCCAGCCTTCGCGTGCGTAGCGGCGGGCAGTGGTGATGCCAATGCCCCGGTCCGAAGTTGCTCCGGTGAGGACGGCAGTGCGCTGGATGGTGGTCATGATGCTCCCTTGGATCAATGAGTGCGTGCGTCGGTGAAAATTGGTCAGAGTGACTGGGACCACAGTATTCCGTTCAAGTGTCAACAGTCAACCTTCAAAGTTGACTGTTGACATTGCACTTGACCGGCATCACACTGGATCTATCATTTGTTAACCGTCGACAGCGGCACATCCCCCGTAAGCCGCTTTCCGAAAGGAACCACCATGAGCAATGAAGCTCTGAAGATGCGCGGCCACGTGCACGGCACCAAGGACGCCAAGCGCGTTGCCATTGGCTCCGGTGTGGGCGCTGTGATTGAGACGTATGACTTCATCGGTTTCGGCACCGCGGCTGCGCTGTACTTCGGGACCGCATTCTTTCCCACCGGGGATCCTGTTACCGGCACCCTGGCTGCATTTGCCACCCTGGGCGTCGGCTTCGCTGCCCGCCCTCTGGGCGGCATCATAGGCGGGCACCTCGGCGACAAGGTGGGCCGAAAGCCCGTCCTGGTGGCCTCCCTGATCCTCATGGGCGTGGCCACGTTCCTCATCGGCCTCTTGCCCACGTACGAGCAGGTCGGGTTGCTCGCTCCTGCCCTGCTGGTCTTCGTCCGGGTAGTCCAGGGCCTGGCGTTCGGCGCCGAATGGGGCGGTGCCATCCTGATGAGCTACGAACACGCTCCCTGGAAATCCAAGGGCAAATACACCGGCATCGTCCAGGCCGGTTTCCCCGTAGGCCTCCTGCTGGCCAACCTGGTCTTCCTGGTCAGCGTCAACCTCGGCGGCGAACTCGCCTGGCGCGTGCCCTTCCTGGCGAGCATCGTGCTTGTCGCTGTCGGCCTGATCATCCGCTCCAAAGTTCCTGAGTCGCCGGTCTTCGATGAGGTCAAGGAAAGCGGCGCAATCGTCAAGAACCCCATCATCGAGGTCATCAAGACCGACTGGCGCAGCATTGTCCGTGGCATCGGCCTGCGGATCGCCGAGACCGCGGGCTATGCAGTGTCCATCACCTACATGATTTCCTACCTCCACACGCAGCAACTGGCGGACAAGACCGAAACGCTGGTGGCCCTCTGCATCGCCTCGTTCATTGGAATCTTCGCCACCATGGCGTGGGCCCGCCTCACCGATAAGGTCGGCCGCAGGCCCCTCTACGTCTGGTCCTGCGCCTTCGCCGCACTGTTCGGCATCCCAATGTTCCTGCTGGTGAATACCGGATTGTTCATCTTCGTCATCGCCACCATCGTCATCTCCTACGCTGTCTGCCAGAACTCGCTTGCCGGCGCGCAGGGTCCGTGGTTCCCCGAACTGTTCCAGGCCAAGACCCGCTCCTCCGGAGCCTCGCTGGCCTACCAGATCTCGGCCATGGTCTCCGGATTCACCCCCTTCGTCACCACCCTGCTGTTCGTGGCCCTCGGCTGGATGGGCCCTGCCCTCCTCTTCAGCTTCTACGCGGCCATCGGCCTCTGGGCAGCGATCGTCACGCGGGAAACCTGGGGCAAGCGGGAACGCGAACTGGCTGACGAAGCCACCAAAAGCACCCCCAACACGGTGAGCGTCTAATGACTGCCACACACGAAACGAAGACGGAGCAAGCAATGCCAACAGTTACTGTCCAGGACCAGACAGCCCGGAACGGGGTGACCTCCACCGGCGTCGCGCAGGACCGCATCACCAAAATCAGCGCTGCTGCCTACCGCATCCGGCACCACGCCCTGAACATGGGCGAGGTTCAGGGCCAGGGCTATGTTGGCCAGGCCCTCGGCGCTGCGGACATGCTCGCCACAGTTTATGGAGATCAGCTGAACTTCCGTGCTGACGATCCGCACTGGGAGGCGCGGGACCGGTTCCTGCTCTCCACCGGCCACTACGCCATCGGCCACTACGCCGCCCTCGCCGAAGCCGGGATTGTCCCGGTGGAAGAACTGGAAACCTACGGCTCGGACGATTCCCGCCTGCCGATGTCCGGGATGTCCACCTACACACCCGGTATGGAAATCTCCGGCGGCTCCCTGGGCCACGGCCTGACCATCGCGGTGGGCATGGCGCTGGGACTGCGCTACCAGGGCTCGGAATCGAGGGTGTTCAACTTCCTTTCCGACGGCGAGCTGGACGAGGGCTCCACCTGGGAGGCGGCCATGGGCGCGCACCACCACCAGCTGGGCAACCTGACCGCCATGGTGGACATCAACGCCCTGCAGGCCGACGGCAAGACGGACTCCGTGCTGCGTACCGAGCCGATCACGGAAAAGTGGGAATCCTTCGGTTGGTACACGCAGCGCGTGGACGGGAACCACGTCGCTGCCCTGCTGGAAGCGTTCGACAACGCAGCGGCCCAGGCCGCCGCCGTCGGACGCCCCTCGGTAATCCTGTGCGACACGAAGGTGGGCCGCGGCGTACCGCTGCTGGAGGACCGCGAAAAGGCGCACTTCATGCGCATCGAAGAACACGAATGGCAGACCTGCCGCGAGCAGCTCACCGCCGGTTTCAAAGGAAAGGCTTCAGCATGAGCACCACCACCGAGGCTCCCGACACCGCGACAGCCGCGAAGCCTAAGCTGAAGACCTCGGCCATGATCGCATCTTTCGCCGATCCCGGCCAGAAAACCAGCTCCGCGCCGTTCGGGCACGCACTGGTCAAAGCCGCGCAGGAAAACGAAAAGATCGTTGGCCTTACAGCGGACCTGGGCAAGTACACTGACATGCACATCTTCGCCAAAGCCTTCCCGGAGCGGTTCTTCCAGATGGGTATGGCCGAACAGCTGCTCTTCGGCGCCGCCGCAGGGCTCGCCGAAACCGGACTGGTCCCGTTCGCGTCCACGTACTCGGTGTTCGCCGCCCGCCGCGCCTACGACTTCCTTTGCCTGGACGCGGCTGAGCCGAACCTGAACGTGAACATCGTGGGGGGCCTGCCCGGCCTGACCACCGGGTACGGCCCCAGCCACCAGGCCACGGAGGACATGGCCATTTTCCGCGGTATGCCCAACCTGACCATCGTTGACCCCTGCGACTCGATCGACATCGAACAGGCCGTCCCCCAGCTCGCAGCATCCGAGGGACCCACCTACCTGCGCCTGCTGCGGGGCAATGTCCCCACCGTGTTGGACGAATACGACTACACGTTTGAACTCGGCAAGGCCAAGGTGCTGCGCGGCGGCAATGACGTTGTGTTCATTTCCTCCGGCCTGATGACCATGCGCGCCCTGCAGGCAGCCAAGGTCCTCGCGGCGCACAACGTGGACGTCGCCGTCGTGCATACCCCCACCATTAAGCCGTTCGATGCCGACACCGTTCTCGCCGAAATCAACACCGACCGCCTGGCCGTAACGCTGGAGAACCACTCTGTTGTGGGCGGCTTGTTCGAAACGGTAGCCTCCGCCGTCGTCACGGCGGGCGTGGGAAAGCGCGTAGTTCCCGTCGCACTCCCGGATCAGTTCCTCGACGCCGGGGCACTGCCCACCCTCCACGACCGCTACGGTTTGGCCGTGGACCGCATCGTGGCAAAGGTGCTCGCAGAGCTCGGCTAGCACGGCTCCGGCGAATGCGGGAAGCACGGTACCGGTCCTGCACGGTGCCGTGCTTTCTGCCGTACTATCGGAACTACGACCGACTGTAAACAGTCGACTTACAACATCGAGGACAGACGCCATGGCCGGACTCACAGCCCCGCTGCTGGGACTGCAAAAGAAGAGCCTGCGTGAGCAGGCACTCTCAGCGCTGAGGACCGCCATCACCAGCGGTGAACTCGCACCCGGGCGGCACCTGGTGGAGACAGAACTTTCCGAGATGCTGCAGATCAGCCGGGGAACGCTCCGCGAGGCTCTGCGCCAGCTTGAACAGGAGGGGCTGTTGTCCGCAGGGCCCCGCGGAAGGCTGTCAGTCCGGCACCTGGATGAAAAGGAAATCCGGGACATCTTCGCTGTACGTGCAGCCCTCGAATCCTTGGCTGCGCGCACCCTCTGCGAACTCCCGGACCGAGCCCACGCTATCCAGTCCCTGCGCCGGACCATTGACGTCATGGAAGCAGCCCAGGATTTGTCCCTGGAAGAGCGGATTGAATCCGACATGGAATTCCACCGCACTCTTTGCCGCTTGACCGGCAATGAAACCCTGCTTCACTCCTGGGAGTCCTTGGAAGGGTCAATCCGGATGTCCATCATGTTCGGCGGCCTGGAAAAGGGCGTTAAGAACATGAGTGTTGACCGGCATCGTGACATTGTGGCGGCCATTGAAACAGGCGACGCATCACTCGCCCGGAAGACCATCCGCGCCCACATGGACACCGCCGCAGCCAACCTTGTGGCCTGAGGCACGGGCTTCACAGGCGGCCCCGGCGTTCCCGTCCCGGTTCCCGGGAATCCCTTTGAGTTCCGAACCGTTAACTGAATGTGCGGCTGAAAAGGCCGCCGCCGTTAACGAGGGATTGAATGAACGCGAAGTTTGTATCAGTTGAAGACGACGCCGGGAAGGTCACCCGCTACGCCCGCCACGCCAATGGCGGCGGCCTCATCGCTCCCGGTGCCACAGCGGCCGAAAGCTCACACATCGGCCCGATGACCTATGTGGAGTACGGCGCCCGGATCGGCTCGGGTTGCAAGATTGGCCACGGCAGCTGGATCGACCGGGATGCCACCATCGGTGACCGGGCCGTGATCGGCGACGGTGTGCGGATAGGCCGGGGCGCTGTGATCGGAAACCGGGTGCACATAGGCAGCCATTCACGCATCGGCTCGAGCGTCCTCATCGAGCACGGGGTGCACCTGCACGCGGACAGCAGGGTTCCCGACGGCGGGCAGGTGCTGTTGGGTTCCAAGGCAGCTGTTCGGGACCAGGCGAAGAACCGTGGGCACCGGAAGGGCAGGGGCCGGATGGCGGCTTGACCCGCCCGGCCGCCGGGGTGGTGCCTGCCTGACCTGCTCCTGGGCACGACCGCCCGCCCTGAATCCCGCCCGGGCAGCCCCGCGTCGCCCTTCTTAGTGCCGCGGTCCGCATCCGAGCCGCACTTTCACGGCAGCCACAGCCCAGACCGCCAGCAGCAGCGCCACCAGGAGCAGGCCGGCGTCTCCCAGGTCTACCGATCCCAGCCACACGGTCAGGGGGTCGTCCAGCGCGAAGGCGGCGTTGACGAAGCCGCCCAGCGTGATCACCGCGATGAACAGCGCGGAGACCGCCGAGATACCGGTCACCAGGGCGTTGAAACCTAGCTTCCGCTGCGGGTCATCAAGCGCCGAACGGTACAACCGCATCATGGCCATCCCGTTCAGGGAGTCGCACAGGGTCATGGCGGCGGTGAACGCCAGCGGCAGCGCCAGGAGGGCGATAGGCGGCACCCCGGCCAGCGACGCCGCCGTCGTCAGCATCAGCAGGCCGATGGTGGTGGCGGTGTCAAAGCCCAGCCCGAACAGGAAACCGATCACGTAGATGTTCCGCGGCCGCCGCACCTTGACCAGCGGCCGGGCCAGCAGCCGCGCCACCAGTCCTGTGGGTTTGAGATCCTGGGGATCAATCGCCTCGCCGGACCGAGCCCTGCGGTAGGCCTGCGCAGCGCGGGCGAAGGCCGACCCGTTGAAGAGGCCCATGGCCAGCAGGAAAAGGCCGGAAACGCCGCTGCCGATCAGTCCGAGCACCAGGTTGCCGGCGGATCCGTCCTGCATAAACTCCCCCACGGCGGCGGCGCCGGTGATGACCAGCACACCGGCCAGGGTGACAACGGAGCTGTGGCCTAGGCTGAACGCGAACCCGACACTCACCGGGTCCTGCCGCTGTGCCACGAACTTGCGGGTGGAGTTGTCGATGGCCGCAAGGTGGTCCCAGTCGTAACTGTGCTTTACACCCGCGAGATAGGCCGTCAGGGCCAGGCCCCCGGTGAGGGCCTGGGCACCCGTTCCCCCTGTGTTGCCTGCTCCGCCGGCGAGCAGAAGTACGACGGCGGCGGCGTGCAGGGCGGCCACCGCACCGAACATCCACAGCAGACGGGTCCGCAGCGGCAAGGCATCCCGCCCGCGGTACAGGGCTGTGATGCTGGTGACGGCTGTCATCAGTGCTTCCTCAGGTTCAGTGGTTCCTGCCCATGCCACCGCTCCCGGAGGAGGGAGGTGCAGGCGCCAAGGAGGAGGTTCACTTCCCCTGTGCTGTTCGACAGTGACCGCAGGACCAGCCCGGTGGTCCCTGCAACGCTGCGGGTCAGCGAGATTCCGGTCAAGGCATCGCGCGCCGACGTGATGCTGTGGAGCTCATCGGCGAGCGCCTGGTCCACCCGGGCGTCCACCACGATCAGCGAACCCAGGTGGCTGAAGCCCTCCATGAACCCCATCCCGGTAACATCCCCCGACGGCGGCCGGATGAGCAGGTTGTCCAGCGCCAGCAACTGGCTTCCTTCGTCTGTTTCGACCTGGATTTCGTTCCGCAGCCGCAGTTCCTCGTACCGGAAGGCGGCCCCGTCCGGCGACCAGCCAGGAGTCACCACTTCCGCCATGACCAGGGAGGACGACGGCCGGAGAGTCACGTGCGTCCGTTGCCGGTAGCTGGCCTCCCGGTAGGCGATGAGTTGGTCAGGCATAAGCTCCAGCCGGGCCCCCTCCCCCAGCCGAACAGCTATCCGCTGCTCAGCAAAAGACTCTGGAGTCCGATACACCTTAGTAGCGGACTGAGTGGTCAACAACAGATCAGCGCCGTCCCCGACTTCCACATCCAGCACAAAGAGATCCGCCCCGAGATAAGCGCCGCCAGGATTAACAACGACGTAACAGACCTGCCCGGAGTCATCCAGATAATGCGGCCGCATCACTCTTAGGGCGCCCTCATGAAACTGCCGGGACGCAATGGAACGCTTCCCACGCTCAGTGATGACTAGCTCCAGCACTCCGCGAGGTGACTCAACCGCAGAGGCGGCGGAGCCGGCCGCACTCAAGGGGACCGCCGTCGTCGTCATTGAGCCAGGTCGAGCATCAGAACGTCGTGACGGATCCAATCGATGACCTTGTCGAGTCCTTCGTCGGTCTTGAGGTTCGTGAAGCAGAAGGGCTTTGCACCGCGGAACTCCTTTGAATCCCGTTCCATGACGGCGAGGTCCGCTCCGACGTGGGGGGCGAGGTCGGTTTTGTTGATGATGAAGAGGTCGGACTTGATCATGCCCTGGCCTGCTTTGCGGGGGATTTTCTCGCCTTGGGCTACGTCGATGATGTAGATGGAGAAGTCCACGAGTTCGGGGCTGAAGGTGGCGGAGAGGTTGTCGCCGCCGGATTCGACGAAGATGACCTGCAGGTCCGGGTGCCGGGCTTTGAGTTCCTCGATGGCGGCGGTGTTCATGGAGGTATCTTCGCGGATGGCGGTGTGCGGGCAGCCGCCGGTTTCGACGCCGATGATCCGGTCCACGGGGAGGATGCCGTTGGCGGCCAGGATTTTGGCGTCCTCGATGGTGTAGATGTCGTTGGTGATGGCGGCCATGGAGATGTCGCCGCTCATGTGCCGGGTGAGCCGCTCCACCAGCTGGGTTTTGCCGGCGCCGACGGGTCCGCCGATGCCGATCTTAATAGGTTCAGTCATTCTGTCCTCCTGAGTAAAAAGCGCAGTTAGCTCATAAACATCCGGGCACGTTGGCGCTCGTGCCGCATTTGTGAAATTTCCAGTCCGGGGGTGACTGCCCCGAAGTCGTCCAATGTCAGGCGCGGGACGCGTTCGACGGCGGCAGCAACGTCGTCGGCCGCTTGCCGGAGCAGCCGCTGGCCGGCGTTCTGGCCCAGCGGGATGGCGCGGACGGCGTTCTGCGTCAGGGACGTGACGGCTGCGAAAAGGTAGGCGGCGAGCGCCTCGTTGAGCGGCACGCCCAGTGAGCGGGCGACGACGGCGAAAGCGAGCGGCTGATGCCCGGCGGCACGGCCCCCACTCACCAGGTCCCGGTACAGTCCCAGCTCAGCCGAGGGAAAGACCTCCGCCCCAATTTCAAGCAACCGAAGCCCCATCTTGACGCTGGCCTCCCGAACCTGCCGCGGCAACAAAGACGCGGACAACAGGCCATCGAGTTCAAGAACATCACCCCCTTCATAAAGGAACCGAACAGCCAACCCATCCGAGTAGGTCAACTGCTGCCCGATAAAGGCACCGAGCCACACCCGAAAGGACCCCTCATCAAAAACGACCCCCCGCTCGATGTACGCCTCAAACCCAAGAGAGTGCGCAAAGGCCCCGGTAGGAAGCGCTGAGTCAGTCAACTGCTGCAAGGCAAGCTGAAAACTCATCTCAGGCACCTCGGCGGTAGGCAACCTTTTGAATCGGCGGAGGCGGGAGATAGGGGCCGCGGCGTGGTGGGCACCGCGAAGCGGGCACGGCCCCTATCTCCCGCTGAAGCCCCCGGGGCAGCCAGACCGCCGTCGGGGAGACTAGTGCGAGTGCTCAGCATGGCGGAAAGGCACAGGCATAACGCGTTCCTGGCGGGAGTAGGGCACGGCGGCGTGGCGAAGGTAGTCCTCGACGGTGTGGTCGTAGGCGCACACCATGACGTCGGCCCCATACTCCGAAGCAGAGTCGAAAAACTGTGCCTGCAAGTGCCGGTTGCCGAGGGAGTGGGCCACGACGCCCATCTCGTGGATGGTCCGGGGCGCGATCACCAGGACGTCGGTGGGGAGCACGGATACAACGATCATGTTGGAGTCGGCCACGTGCAGGATGTCGCCGTCGCGCAAGTCGCCCGCCCCGGACGGGAGCCGGATGCCGATCTCCTTGCCATGGTCCGTGGTGGCGCGCTGGATGCGCTTGACCAGCTGGGCGCTGGGCAGCACCACTTTCTCCTGGTGCAGGTTGGCGTACGCGTGCGGATCCGGCAGTTCGTGCAGGTTGCCGAGGACTTTGTCGATGATCACGTCGGGCTTCAGTGGAAGTTAGAAGAGGAAGTAGCGCTGGGCCATGGGCAGCACGTCGGACGGCTCGCAGGTAACGTCCTCGCCGTCGACCGTCACCTGGTACGTTTCCGGGTCCACCTGGATGTCCGGGGTGGCGTCGTTGTATTTCAGGTCGGCCTTGGTCAGGGTCCGGATTCCCGAGACGGGCCGGATGACCTTCTCCAAACCCAGTTTGTGGGGAACACCGGCGTCGATCGCTGCCTGGGACAGGAACGTTATGGAGGACTGCTGAAGGGCCTTCCCGAACGCGGCGAACATCGGGCGCATGGTGCGCGGCTGCGGGGTGGGAATGGAGGCGTTCGCATCCCCCATCAATGCATAGGCGATCTGGCCGCCCTTAAGCACCAGCTCCGGCTTGACGCCGAAGAAGGCCGGGTCCCACAACACGAGGTCCGCGAACTTGCCCACCTCCACCGAGCCCACCGAGTCCGCAATCCCCTGCGCGATCGCCGGGTTGATCGTGTACTTGGCCACGTAGCGCTTGAGGCGGAAGTTGTCGCTTCCCGAACCCAAACCCTGCGCTGAGCCGTGGACGCCGGCAGCGCTGCCGGCACGGGGGTCCATGAGCACGCCGCGCTGTTTCTTCATCTTGTCCGCCACCTGCCAGGTGCGGGTGATTACCTCGCCAACCCGGCCCATCGCCTGGGAGTCGGAGGAGGTGATGGAGAAGATGCCGAGGTCCTGCAGCACGTCCTCGGCGGCAATGGTCTCCGCCCGGATGCGCGAGTCAGCGAATGCGACGTCTTCGGGGATGTCCGGGTTGAGGTGGTGGCACACCATCAGCATGTCCAGGTGCTCTTCGATGGTGTTGAGCGTGTAAGGCAGCGTGGGGTTGGTGGAGGCGGGCAGGACGTTGGGCATCCCGGCGATCTTGATGATGTCCGGGGCATGCCCGCCGCCGGCGCCCTCGGTATGGAAGGTGTGGATGACACGGCCGTTGATGGCGCGGATGGTGTCCTCTACAAAGCCGCACTCGTTCAGGGTGTCAGTGTGGATGGCAACCTGGACGTCGTATTCGTCGGCGACGGTCAGGGACATGTCAATGGACGACGTGGTGGACCCCCAGTCCTCGTGGACCTTAAGGCCGATGGCACCGGCGCGGATCTGCTCAGCCAGGGGTTCGACGGCGGACGCATGGCCCTTGCCGAACAGCCCGATGTTCATGGGGAAGCCCTCGGCCGCCTGCAGCATCCGCTGGATGTGCCACTTTCCGGGCGTCACTGTGGTGGCCTTGGTGCCTTCGGCCGGGCCGGTGCCGCCGCCGATCATGGTGGTGATGCCGCTGGTCAGTGCGGCGGGAATCTGGTCCGGGGAGATGAAGTGGATGTGGGTGTCCACTCCCCCGGCGGTGAGGATCTTGCGCTCGCCGGCGATGATTTCCGTGCTCGCCCCGATCACGATGTCCACGCCGTCGGTGATCTGCGGGTTGCCGGCTTTGCCGATTTTGTAGATGTGTCCATCCCTGATGGCCACATCAGCCTTGTAGATGCCTGTGTAGTCCAGGATTACGGCGTTGGTGATGACGGTGTCCGGCACTCCGCCGCCGGAACCAACACCGCCGGAACCAACACCGTCCCGTGTCACCTGGCCGTTCTGGCCCATGCCGTCCCGGATCACCTTGCCGCCGCCGAACACCACCTCCTCGCCGTAGACGGTGAGGTCCTTCTCGATCTCGAGGAACAGGTCGGTATCGGCCAGGCGGATGGCGTCACCCGCCGTCGGGCCGTACAGGTCGGCGTACTGCCGGCGGGGAATCTGGAAACTCACTTGCCGCCCTCCTTCTCTTCGGACCGTGTGCCTGCGGACCCTGTGACCTCTGTCAGTGGACCGTTGACGGCGTTGCCCAGCCCGTACACTTCGCGGGCGCCGGCCAGTTCGATCAGCCGCACGTTCCGGGAGTCCCCTGGCTCGAAGCGCGCCGCGGTGCCGGCGGGAATGTCCAGCCGCCGGCCGTAGGCGGCGTCGCGGTCGAACGTCAGGGCCGCGTTCGCTTCGGCGAAGTGGAAGTGCGACCCCACCTGCACGGGCCGGTCACCGGTGTTAACCACGACGGCGTCGATCGCCTCCCGCCCGGCGTTCGCCGTCACCGGTTCCGGCCTGAGGACGTACTCTCCTGGAATCATGGCCTGCCCTTCAGCGGATGGGATCGTGGACGGTGACGAGCTTCGTGCCGTCCAGGAAGGTTGCCTCAATCTGCACATCGTGGATCATCTCGGGCACGCCTTCCATCACGTCTTCCCGGCGCAGCAGCGTGGTGCCGTAGCTCATGAGGTCAGCAACTGTACGGCCGTCCCGGGCGCCCTCGATCAGCTCGTAGCTGATGATGGCCACGGCTTCGGGATAGTTGAGCTTGAGTCCGCGGGCCTGGCGTCGCCGGGCAAGGTCGGCGGCCACCACGATCATGAGCTTTTCCTGCTCACGTGGCATCAGATGCATGAGGGTCCCTTCGACGGCCAGCGGACGGCGTGGGACCCACAGTAGGGGGCGGAGGTTTCCGCTACGTTTCAGGTTTGTTATGCGCGGCTCTCACCCGCCGTAATAAGCACCGGTCTCCGACAACGCGCTGAATCTCCCCGCGTCCCAACGCCGGAAAGGCGAGGACGATGGCGCGTCGCCGGGACACGCCGTCGTCCGTCCTCAAAGGTGGGGAGATTCAGCGGCTGAGCCGGGCCAGGATCTCTTCCGTGGACTGGACCGGCTGGCGGTAACTGGTGGAGAGGATGCGCAGCATGTCCTTAGCGTCCTGGTTGTCTTCCGAGCCCATCGCGTCCTTTGCGTACGTGACCCGGATGTTGTGTGCGAAGGCGTCGGCGCCGGTTTGGGCAATGCAGTTGTGGGTGGAAACTCCCGCAAGCACCACTTCGTCAGCGCCCCAGTTGCGCAGCCGCGACAGCAGGTTGGTGCCAACGAAAGCGCTGTCACGCGTCTTGTTCAGCTGGGGCAGGCCGTCGATGGCGAGGCCCGGCACGGCCCAGGTCTGCTCACTGCCGCGGAAAATGAAGCCCTGGTCATCGTCAAGCATGTTCAGGGTCCAGGTGGATTTGTCCCGCTCGTGCTCGGTTCCCACCATCAACGCCTTGTGTCCGCTTGCCTTGAAGGCTTCGAGCAACCTGTTGCAGGACGCAACCAGTTGTTCCTGTTGCGCCGCCAGTTCCGGCGCCTCGAAGTACGCGTTCTGCATGTCGATGACAAGAAGTGCAATCATGTGGCATCTTTCCCTCGTTGAGCTCTGCGGGAAAGGTACCCGAAGGCCGGCCGGGCGAAACCTAGGGTGCGGATTCCCGGACCTTCAGCTGGAACCCCGCCTTCACGTGCACGCCCTCGCCGGCCGTCTCCTGGCCCTCGATGCGGTCGAGCAGCAGGGCGATGGAGCGCTGGGCGATCTCCTCCATGCCTGGCGAGACTGTGGTGAGGGACGGCGACGCAAACCGGGCCTCGTCGATGTCGTCAAAGCCTGCCACGGCCACCTCATCCGGCACCCGGACGCCGCGGATCAGCAGTTCATGCATGGCGCCCAACGCGAGAACGTCGTTGAGGCCGAAGACGGCGTCAAACTCCACGCCTTTCTCCATGAGCCCGGCGACGGCAGCCGCGCCGTTGTCCCGGCGCCACTCGCACGGTGCGATCAGTACCGGATCGAACGGGACCCCGGCCTGCTCCAGCGCCCTCCGGTAGCCGTTGAGGCGCAGGCCGGGACTCCCCGTGGACTCCTCCGGGCGGGCACCGACCACAGCGATCCGACTGCGGCCGGCCGCCAGGAGGTGGGCGGTCAGGGCAGCCGCCGATTCCTCGTTCTTCATGGTGACGAGGTCGAACCGGGGATCCAGGATGTGTTCGCCCAGCATAACCAGGGGTTTCTTGCCCAGGCGTGCTGCGATGGCATCGGCGTCGATCATCAGCGGTGTGAACAGCAGGCCATCGGTCAGCTGACGGAACGGCCCCTGCAGGGCGTTCAGTTCCACCTCCGCCACTGCGTCCGACTGCTCCACAAGTACCCGGTAGCCCCGCTGTGAAGCAGCCTTCATCAGCCGGGAAGCGAGCTCCGCGTAGTAGGGCGCGGAGAGGTCTGACAGGACCAGGCCCAGCATGCGTGTCTTGCCGGAGCGGAGGCTGCGGGCCGTCAGGTTGGCTTCATACCCCAGTTCGGCGATGGCGTCCTGGACCCGCTGCTTGGTTGCGGGACGGATGAACTCGTAGTCGTTCAGGACGTTGGACACCGTTTTCAGCGAGACACCCGCCGCCCTTGCTACGTCGTTCATGGTGACCGCCATCGTGGCTCCTTCTTGTGGTTCCGCTGTTCCTGGCATACATCGTTGCAGACCATTCCATCCGTACGGGAACCGGCCGCTGCAAAGGGCGCCAGGGGGAGCCCGTCAGTCCCTGGCTTTTGCTGCCTTCGCCGCGGCTTTGGCGGCCTGCTTGCTGGCCCGAACTTTGGTGAGCGACTCCGGATCCACGATGTCGGCGACCGACAGGTAGGCCCCTTCCTCGCCATAGTGGCCGGCCGCTTCACGCCAACCCTGCGCCTGGAGACCGCGCTGTTTGCCGAGGAGTGCCAGGAAGATCTTCGCTTTCTGCTCGCCGAATCCGGGCAGGGCCATCAGCCGGCGCAGCACCTCCTGGCCGTCGGGGTCGCCCTTGGTCCAGATTGCAGTGGCATCGCCCTCCCACTCGTTCTGCACGGTTTCGGCGAGCGCCTGCACGCGTGCGGCCATCGAACCCGGAAAACGGTGGACGGCAGGGCGTTCCTTGAACATCTCGACGAAGGCCTGCGGGTCCTGGGAGGCAATTGCCTCCGGATGTATGGACCCGATCCTGCTCTTGATTTTCTCGGGCCCGGCAAACGCCGATTCCATGGTCACCTGCTGGTCCAGCAGCATGCCCGTCAGCAGTGCGAAGGCGTCCTCGCTCAACAACTTGTCCGCGGCGGGATCGCCCGTGATGTGCAGTTCCATGCCGTCCATCCTCCCAGAGGTTGGCAGGTGCGTCAGCCGCCCACGGCCAGCCGGATCATGGACCAGGACACGGCCGGCAGCTCGGCGGTGAGCCGGCCGCCGTCGGCCTTGACGGAGACATTCTCCGACGGCAGGACGGACGTCGAATCATCAGCGGTAGCCTGCCAGTACGGGTCCTTGTTGGCGTACGTGACTGCCTCGACAACCCGCACGTTGCCCAGCCCGGACACCACGGCATCCAGTCCCAGCGCGTCCGTGGCGGAGCGGTTGACGGCAAACACCACGGCCTCGCCCTTCCCGGCGTCGTAGGTTGCGACGGCGGACACCGCGGAAAAGTCCGTCGTCTTGCCGCCGCTGACCAGCGGGGACTCGACGGCGAGCTGCAGAACCGTCCCGGAGGCGTGCCGGGAGGTCAGCGCGAACGGGTGGAAGGTGGTTTGCTTCCATGCGCGGCCGCCTGGCTCGGTCATGATGGGGGCGATCACGTTGACCAGCTGCGCCAGGCTGGCGGAGTGGACGCGGTCCGTGTTCTTGAGCAGGGTGACCAGGAGGTCGCCGACGACGACGGCGTCCGCCACCGTGTAGGTGTCCTCGAGCAGGACGGGGGCCACCGGCCAGTCCTTGCCGGTCGGTGCCCGGGACTCGTCCCGGCTCATGTGCCACACGTTCCATTCGTCGAAGGAGATGTTTATTTGCTTGGCGGACTTCTTCACCGACTTTACGTGGTCGATATGGCTGACAATGTCGTGGATGAAGGCTTCCATCCGGTGGCCGGCGGAAAGGTGCTCCTGCAGGTCGCCGAAGTCCTCGAAGTACTGGTGAGCCGAGATCAGGTCTACCAGCTCGTAGGTCTCGGAGAGCACAACGCGCTCCCATTCCCCAAAGCTGCTCATGGTGGGGCCGGAGCTGCCGCAGGCCACGAGTTCCAGGTCAGGCTCGATCATCCGCATGCCGCGCGCGGTGTCGGCAGCAAGCCGGCCGTACTCCTGGGCATTCTTGTGCCCGATCTGCCAGGGTCCGTCCATTTCGTTGCCGAGGCACCACATCTTGATGCCGTAGCCGTTTTCCGCACCGTTGGCCCTGCGCTGGTCCGAAAAGGCGGTGCCGCCGTCGATGTTGCAGTACTCCAGCAGGTCCAGCGCTTCCTGCGTACCGCGCGTGCCGAGGTTCACCGCCATCATGGTTTCGACACCGGCTTTAGCAGACCATTTGGCGAACTCGTCCACACCCACCAGGTTGGGGTCGGTGGAGTGCCAGGCGAGGTCAAGGCGGACCGGGCGCTTTTCCGCGGGGCCAACGCCATCCTCCCAGCGGTAGCCGGAAACAAAGTTACCGCCCGGATAGCGGATCGTGGACACCCCCAGTTCCCGGGTCAGCTCCAGCACGTCCCCGCGGAACCCGTCCTCGTCCGCAGTGCGGTGCTCCGGCTCGAAGATGCCGGTGTAGACGCAGCGTCCCAGATGCTCCACAAAGGCACCAAAAGTGCGGCGGCGGACGGGTCCCACCACAAATGCGGGATCCATGGTGATCTTTGCTGCTGCCGGTCCTGCCTGGCTGGGCACGGTGGGGCCGGCGGGTTCTGGTGCTGCCACGAAAACGTCCTCGTTCCTGGATTCTGCTCGACTTCTACAACGTTATAGAAACATTGTTGTGGGGTAGCCCGTCAGGAGTCAAGCCCGTTGCCGCAGCCTGCCCCCGGCAGCGTGCTTCAGCAGCCCAGGGCGGGAAAGGGCCACCCGCCAGCGAAGGACATCGAAAAGCAGGCAGCGCAGGCCGAAAACCAAGTAATACCTAATCTCAAAGACAAGTACCGGTTACGCGTTCTCCCGAGGCGGCTACGGAACTAGGTTTTTCACATAGACAAGCCATCTTCCGGCTCGCAGTAATTGACTCACGAGGGGGTGTGAGACGTAATGCATGCGAGATACGCAAGCTCCAACCTCCCGGTCCAAAGGACTCGGGCATTAAGCGGGGCCGGCGACGAGGAGGCCTTTGAGACCAAGGCCTCTCCCCCAGCCGTCGCCGGCCCTCTCATTTCCGCACCAAGCCACCACCGCCAAGGGGTTGCCGCGCCGGCACACGGGCCCCACGGGAATCCATTGGGCCATTCTGCGCCGGCACGACAGGGCCAGCCGTGGACAGCCGCTTCGGCATCCGGGAAGCCGGACGGAATCCTGCTGGACCTGATGACCGGCGCGGAGACGCTGCACGACTCACTTGAGCTGCTCGCCGCGGCGTCCGCCCGCGCCGTCGTCCTCACCGCAGACGTAGTCATCGAATGCGCTGTAGTGGTGCGCCAACCCAAGAGAACTCCGGCCATCACCGGTACCACGCCGGACGTCATCCGGCTGTTGGAGTGGGAGCAGCAAGCGGGTGAAGGGCCGGTCAGCGAAGTTCTATCCGGAGGCCATCCCGTGGCCGTCTTGCAGAGAAGCGGGGATTTCCGTTGGCCCCGGTATTGCAACCAATTGCAGCTGGCCCGCTTGGGCAGCGTCCTTGGTGTTCGGCTCGCTGTGGACCAGGGCGCCGGGGAGGCGCGAAACGATGGCACACCGGTCCGCCCTACCAGCGCAGCCTTGGCGTTCTTCGCCCAGGATGCCAAGGCATTCCCCCTGCAGGTGATTTCGGAGGCCCGTTCCTTCGCCGGCCTTGCAGCCAAGAGCCTGCAGATGGCCCTTGACCTGCACACAGCGAGGTCCACCGCGTCGGACCTGCGGCTGGCATTGGACAGCCGCACGTCCATCAACGTTGCCTGCGGCGTGATCATGGCCCAGAACGGATGTTCGTATCACGAGGCCTTCTCGATCCTGGCCAAGGCATCAAGCCATCGGAACATCAAGGTCCGCAGGGTGGCGGAGGACATCCTCGAGCGGTTGCCCGAAGGCCCTCCACGCGCGCACTTCGGCCATTAGGAAGCCCGGAAGGAAGGGCAGCGGCACCAAGAAGATTTGACGCAGCCCCGGAAGACATGTTCCGGGGCTGCTGTCAGGCAAGGCAGCCTAGATCCCGCCGGCCAGCTTGTAGTAGGCGGCGTTCCAGTTCAGGTCCTTCTTGAACTGCCGGATGGTGGTGTCCTCGTCGATGGTGAGCAGTTCGGTTTTGGCGATTTCCGCGAAGTCCTCGAAGACATCCATCCCCACCTGCGTGGACAATACGGTGTGGTGGGCTGCGCCCGCGGTGAGCCAGGCTGCCGCGGAGGTGGCAAAGTCAGGCTTTGGCTGCCACAGCGCGCGGGCCACTGGTAGGTTCGGCAGGGGCTGGTCCAGGGGAACCACGTCCACGGCGTTCGCCACCAGGCGGAACCGGTCCCGCATGTCGGACAGGGCGACGACGACCCCCGGGGAGGCATCGGCGTCGAACACCAGGCGCACGGGGTCTTCCTTGCCGCCGATGCCCAGCGGATGGATCTCCAGGCGCGGCTTCCCGGCGGTCAGCGAGGGGCAAACCTCCAGCATGTGGGCGCCCAGGATTTTCTCGGCTCCGGGTTCCAGGTGGTAGGTGTAGTCCTCCATCAGCGAAGCACCGCCAGGCAGGCCCGCGCCCATGACCTTCGCGGCGCGGACCAGGATGGCGGTCTTCCAGTCGCCCTCAGCACCAAAACCGTAACCGGCGGCCATCAGCCGCTGCACGGCCAGGCCGGGGAGCTGGCGGAGTGCGCCAAGGTCCTCGAAGGAGGTGGTGAACGCCGCGGACCCGTTGGCTTCGAGGAAGCTGCGCAGGCCCAGTTCGATCCTTGCGCCGTAACGGAGGGAGTCATGCCGTACGGCGCCTGCGCGGAGCTCGGGGACCACGTCGTAAAGGTCCTCGTACTCTGCAACCAGGGCGTCGACGTCGGCCTCCGCGGCACCGTGCACGGCGTCGGCGAGCTCGTTGACGGACCAGGTGTTCACGGCGACGCCGAAGCGGAGCTCCGCCTCGGTCTTGTCGCCTTCGGTGACGGCGACGTTTCGCATGTTGTCCCCGAAGCGGGTCAGCTTCAGGGTGCGGACGGCCGCCCAGCCGGCCGCGGCGCGCTGCCATGAACCCACCTGGCGGGCCACCTCGGGGTTGGACACGTGCCCCACCACGGTCTTGCGGGCGATGCCCAGGCGGGACTGGATGTAGCCGAACTCGCGGTCACCGTGCGCGGCCTGGTTGAGGTTCATGAAGTCGAAGTCGATGTCCGCCCACGGCAGGTCCCGGTTCGCCTGCGTGTGCAGGTGCAGCAGCGGCTTGCGAAGCAGGTCAAGGCCCTGGATCCACATCTTTGCCGGCGAGAACGTGTGCATCCAGGCAGTGACGCCGATGACGGAATCGTCCGAGTTGGCCTCAAGCGCAGTCCGGCGGATGGCGTCAGAGTCAGTCAGGACCGGCTTCCAGACGATCCGTACAGGCACCGAGGAGGACGCGTTCAACTGGTTGGCGATTTCCTGGGACTGAGCGGCCACCTGCTTGAGGACGTCCTCGCCGTAGAGGTGCTGACTGCCGGTGAGGAACCAGACCTCGTAACCGTCAAGGGAAGTGTTTGCTGCGGTGCTCATATGGGTCTCCTTTGGGAGTAAGTCTTGGGTCATCAGTAAAAGGGCCGGCGGTTACTGCCCGTAAACGTTCTGGTAGCGGGCGTAGAGCGAGTCGATGTGGCTTTGGTCGATGGGTAGGGGCTCGCCCAGCTGGCGTGCGATGTGCACCGTGCGGGCCACCTCCTCGCACATCACGGCTGCCTTCACAGCGGATTTCGCGTCCTTGCCGATGGTGAACGGCCCATGGTTCTGCATAAGCACGGCCGGGGAATTGGAGTTCTTCAGCGTCTCCACGATCCCGTGGCCGATCGAATCGTCGCCGATCAGGGCGAACGGCCCTACGGGGATGGATCCGCCGAATTCGTCGCTCATCATGGTGAGCACACAGGGAATGGCCTCTCCGCGGGCCGCCCAGGCGGTGGCATAGGTGGAGTGCGTGTGCACTACCCCGCCCACCTCCGGCATATGCCGGTAGACGTATGCGTGCGCCGCAGTGTCCGACGACGGCGACAGCGGCGGATTGCCCCACGTACCTGTTGCGTCCCCCTCCACGGGCACCCCGTAGAGATCCGTCACCACCATCTGTTCCGGCGTCAGGTCCTGGTAGGAAACGCCCGAGGGTTTGATGACCATCAGCTCGTGACCGGGAACCCGGGCGGAGACGTTGCCCGCCGTCCACACCACCAGTTCGTAGCGTGTCAGCTCGGCGTGCAGGGCACACACTTCCTCCCGCACGCGGGAGATTGTGTCCAGGATGCTCATGCCGGCACCTCCATGGCAGCCTCGGAAGCAACCGCAGCGGGAGCCGGACGCGAACCGGCCGCCCGGCGCTGGATGGCCTTGAGCCGGTGCATCACATCATTGCTGCCGCGGCCGAAGTAGTCGTGCAGTGTTTTGTACTCCCGGAAAAGTTCCTCGTAGGCGGCCACGTTCTCCGGAATGGGCGTGTAGACCTCGCCCGGCTCGGAGCCCATAGCGGCGGCCGCTTCGCGGATATTCGTGTACTTCCCGGCAGCCACGGCGGCGTGGATGGCGGAGCCGAGGGCGGGGCCCTGGGCGGAGCCGATGGTGGAGAGCTGCAGGTTGGTGGCATCCGCATAGATCTGCATCAGGAGCGGGTTCTTGAGCAGGCCGCCGGCCACGATGAACTCCTTCACCGGAACGCCCGAGTCGCGGAATGCGTCCACAATGGTCCTGGTCCCAAAGGCGGTGGCTTCCAGCAGTGCGCGGTAGGTGTCCTCCGGGCGTGTGGCCAGAGTCTGCCCCACCACGATGCCGGAGAGCTCATGGTCCACCAGCACCGAGCGGTTGCCCGAGTGCCAGTCCAGCGCGATCAGGCCGTGCTCGCCGATGGACTGGCCGGAGGCCAGTTCGGTGAGGTATTCGTGGATGCCCAGGCCGGCGGCGTCGGCTGCCTGATGGTACTCCGGCGGCACTCCGTACTTGGTGAACCAGGCGAAGATGTCTCCGACGCCGGACTGGCCGGCTTCGTAGCCCCACAGCCCGTCCACGATGCCGCCGTCCACAACACCACACATGCCGGGCACTTCGCGCAGTTCCGTCCCGCTCATGACGTGGCAGGTGGAGGTGCCCATGATGGCCACCAGCTGGCCCGGGTCCACTGCCCTCGCGGCAGGAGCGGTGACATGGGCGTCCACGTTGCCCACCGCCACGGCGATACCCTCGGGCAGGCCGGTCCAGGCAGCAGCCTCAGCGGTGAGGTAGCCGGCGGCATCGCCCAGGCGGCCAATGGTGTGCTCGAGCTTGCTGCTGACGAAGTCCTTGAATTGCGGGTTCAGGGCTGCAAGGAAGTCCTCGGACGGGTAGCGGCCGTCCTGGTAAATTCCCTTGTAACCGGCCGTGCAGGCATTCCGGACATAGCGGCCGCACAGCTGCCAGACGATCCAGTCAGCAGCTTCAACCCAGTGATCCATCGCCGCATAGGCTTCGGGGTCCTCCTCCAGGAGCTGCAGGCCCTTCGCGAACTCCCATTCCGAAGAAATCAGTCCGCCATAACGCGGCAGCCATTCCTCGCCCCGTTCCGCCGCGAGCCGGTTGATCCTGTCAGCCTGGCTTTGCGCAGCGTGGTGGCGCCACAGCTTCACATAGGCATGGGGCCGGTTTCCGAATCCCGGGAGCTCATTCAGCGGGGTGCCGTCCGCCTTGACCGGCACCATGGTGCAGGCGGTGAAGTCCGTGGCAATTCCGACGACGGCGGCGGGGTCGATCCCTGCCTCAGCAACGGCGGCGGGAACCGCGATGCGCAAGACGTCGCGGTAGTCGTTCGGCACCTGCAGCGCCCATTCGCCGGGAAGCCGTGCACCTGGTTCACCGGAAAGGTCCGCGACGTCTGCCGGAAGGGCATCCGTGACCACCGCATGCGGGTACTCAAACACACCGCTGCCGAGCTCCTTGCCGTCCCGGACGCGGACCACGACGGCCCGTCCGGAGAGCGTTCCATAATCCACACCGATGACGTAGCTGTCCGTGTCCACTTTGACGTCCATAGAAAGTTCCTCCGATAGCTGCCGCAGCTTCGCGACCCTTCGATTGTGAGCGCTAACAACAACGATGTCAATGCCGGATGGCCTTTCATTCTCTGCCGGAGGGAGGACGGCAAGTGCGAAGTGTGGGACGCTGCCCCATGGGGTAAGGACAGGATGAACAGTGACCAACCAGAAGGAGCTCCGTGGACGACCCGAAACCAAAGGTCCGCGCCGGCTCCGGCGCGTGGCTGGCGGGCCCCATCTCCACTGGCCTCGGACTGGCAGCCCATCTGGCGGCCGGAGGGCCCGCACCCGGCCTCATCATCCTCCTGGCGCTCGCCGCGCTGCTTGGCATGGCCGCCGCGATCCTGGGGCGCTTCCCGATGCCGGCCTGGGTGTTGCTGCTCTTTTGCGGAGTGGCCCAGCAATTGCTTCATCTCGGGTTCGCGGTTTTTTCCGGCGGCTCCGGAAGTGGACTGTCTGTCCATGGCCACGGCGGAATTATCCGGGACGTGCCGCCGGCCGGTGAAGTGGCTGCGCCCGCCGGCCATTCACTCCACCTGATGCTCCATCTGCACATGGCCGCGGCACTGGCAGCGTACGCGGCCATCAATTACTGGCCCCGGATTGCCGCCTGGTCCCGCCGCAGCTCCACGGACCGCCAAAGTTCCCGCGCAGCGTAGTCCCGGGCGCCTCAGAATAATGACGGGCATCACTTCAGGCTGCGGCGTCGCGTCAGGCCACAGCGACGCAACCGCTAATGCCTCGGTGCTGCTGCGCTGTCCCGGCGCACCAGCACCGGAGTTACCACTGTGGAGCTGACGGCGGCGCCCGCCTCAATCTCCTTCAGCATGGTGTCCATGCAACGCCGGCCAAGCTCTTCGAAGTCCTGCCGCACCGTGGTGAGCGGCGGGGTGAAGTAGCTGGACTCCGGCTGGTCGTCGAACCCCACCACGGAGACGTCGTCGGGCACCCGGACCCCCGCCTCGTTGAAGGCACGCAGCACGCCGAGGGCCATCTGGTCATTACCCACAAACACGGCGGTTGCCCTTCGTTCCGCCGCCAGCTTCCGCCCGAGCGCGTATCCGCTCCCCGCGCTCCAGTCGCCTTCCAACAGCAGGTCGTCCTGGAGGCCTGCGTGCCGCAGCGCTGCGCGCCATCCCTCTGTGCGCAAGGCGCCGTCGATCCAGTCCGCCGGCCCGGCAACGTGGCCGATCCTGCTGTGCCCCAGCTCAATGAGATGCCCGACGGCGAGCTCGGCCCCGCGTTTCTGGTCCACCATCGCTCCGCTGACGGCCTCGTTGCCCAGCGAACCGACAGCCATCACGGGCACACCGGGGTTAAACTCCTCCAGGATCCGCAGGGTTTCGGTGTGCGGCACCAGGACGGCGATCCCGTCCACCGCCTGGTCCAGAAAGTGCCTCAGCGCATCGAAGATGGCGTCCCTGCCCACAGAACGCAACGCAGCGATACTGACAAAGTAGCCCGCGTCCCGCGCTGCCTGCTCCACGCCCAGCATGGTGTTGGCCGGGCCGTACTGGGAAAGCTCACTGCCCAGCACACCGATGGTCTGCGAGCGCCTCGTCACCAGGCTTCGCGCCGCGGTGTTGCGCCGGTAGCCCAGCTCCGCGATGGCCGCCTCAACCTTTTCGCGGGTCGTTTTGCTGACGTTGGGATGGCCGTTGACCACCCTGGAAACGGTCTGGTGGGAGACGCCAGCAAGTTCGGCCACGTCCTCAAGGCGCGGCAGCCGCCCGGTGCTGCTTTTTGTCATGTCCCCATTGTGCCGGTTGCCGCCACCAGGACATTCCCCGGCGGCGTGGAGGAGGCCGCCTGGGATTGTCCCGTTCTTCGCCTAAAGGGTGCGCCGGTAAGGGCCGAACCCACGACCCACAGCCAGGCGGCAAGACCTATCCGATGCCGTTGCCGACCTCAAATGGCACCGTCAGGACGCCCGAGGTGGTGGAGTTGCGGCCGTACTGGTCGTTGCAATCCGCGCGCAGGAACAGCGTGTGCTTGCCATTTGTCAGCTGCGTGGTGTCGATACTGATCGGGCCGTCGTACTCCCCGGCCGCCCGGCGAACGACTACACCGGGATTATTGTTATGGAAATCGGGGTCGATGCGGACTTCATGGGCCGTGACGTGCGGGTCGCGCGCATTGCCGTGCCAGACCATCTTGACAACGGGTGACCATATGCCGCTGATGGGAGTATTCGGAACCGGAACGGTCACGAGATCGGCTTCACAGTACCCGCCCACAGCGAGGTTGCGGCCGGGGGCTGAGTACCATCCCTTACCGCGCAAGTAAGGATCGCGGGAGACGTCGCTATTGCCGCGGGTGGGCGACAGATCAACGTAATACTGGAAGTTGAGGTTGGCGGTCATACTCGCCGTAACTGTCTTGCCGCCCGCAGCAGCGTCATCGACGTCAGAGAAGAAGCGCAGGCGCGTTTCTTTGAAACCGTCGGTCGAAAATACGGATGGGTTGACGCTAACCTGGCCCCAGCGGGTGCAGGTACCCGGGGTGGGACACGTCCAACCGGTTTGGAAGATCTTGGACTGCACCTTCTCAATGGACTTATCTTTCATGACCACCGAGACGTATGGCGTTGAGGTACTGCCGCTATTGACCTTTTGGCGGCCAGGATCATGTAACACCATCCGGATATCAAGCGTAAATGGTCCTGTTACGGTTTCGCGTTCGGGTATACAAGCACCAACGTGGATGTGACCATGGTTGGTACCGGCCGGACTCGCACCCTCGGTGGGCAACCACCAGGACTGGGCATCAACGAAGTGCCGCTTTTCGGGATAACCGGCACAGGTGAGGGGATCAGGGGCGGCCAAGGCCGGTGGGGCGGCGAGTGCTGTGCCAGCCACGAGGAGTAGGGCTAATACGGTGCGCGCGAGTCGCTGGACATACATCGGTGTTATCTGCATAACTGACTCCGTTCGAAATTTCCAGTGGCGGTCCCTGCCCAGCGAGGGTCCTAAATTCTCAAGGCGTCCATATCAAGGGGCGGACAGGTCGTTACGCCGAGGCTCTGACGTCCCGTGGACTGTAACTGTGACATTCAGGGACACGTCCCTTTGATGGACACAACAGGAGCGGCATTTCCCGATCCGCATGCAATGTTCCGTGTTGCTCGCCGCCAGCGCGGAACTATGGAACCGCCGTCGGACGATTGAAGAGTTGGCCAAAAGCAGCCCAGTTCTTGGGAATTTCCGTTGCAGACTGTCTGGCCTGTCAGGGACCCGCTACAGCGCCATGGACATGAGTTATTTTTCCTCGACACACCGTGTACGGCTTTGGTCATACGCCGCCCGTTTTGTCAGCACCTGTTCGGTTATGAGAATTTCGCAACTGCTGTTTTGCCGGGATTATTTCCACCCACACCCGGGGTGATCATGGTCCCGCTCTTCAGCTCCTTTCTTGCGGTATGGATCCGGGATGTTGTGGCGTGACATTGCCCGGTTAGCATTGTGCGCGGCCGGGCACTCAGGAGGGCCGCGTATGACTGCGTTGTCTGGCCACCCCGAGGTCGCGTTCATTTAAATCACCCAGCGCAGCAGGGTGTGCGTTCAGGCCCGTATTACCTGGCTTGGGCGGTGCTGCAAAGGCAGGCATCGCTGCAGTCATAAGGAAAGCGGCCACGGAAAGGAACATCCCAGCGAACGTGCGGACACGCACGTGGCGGGTTGTTCGTGGCGATTCATGGGGACAAATTTACGTCTTCACAGCCTTGAGTGGAAGGGGGCGATCCTACCTATAAAACCCCCAATCCAGGGTCGCTGCTGAAGGCCCCAGGGGCGGAACGATGCACGTAAGTGCACGCCACAGAAACGAGTACTTACTACTGCTTTTTCCTCCCCGTGCAGGCACTAGTCTGCGGGGTAGGGCAATGCTATGGTTGTTGGTTTGCCAGGCCAGCGACTGACTATGTCCTTAGGAGCGCTGGTGGGGTGCTCCCGGGAGTTGGAGCGTTTACCGGCCAATTTCATATCCATGCAATGAAGCAAATGGTGAGGCAGTTGTGTATCTTTATCAGCTCCCAGCTTCGATGCCTCCGCGGCAGCGATAAGCGCCCCCGCCACTTGCCCCACCCGGCAGCGTTCCTGCTACATACCTGTTCTGAAGGCCAGGGGGTAGCTCGTGCGCCTGGCCGCTAAGGTACTCTCTCTGGGCGGCAACACGATCTGGTTAACCGCAGCCCGTGTGGTGCCCATGGTCACGGGCCTTCTATTTTGGGCCCTGGCTGCAATTCGTTTGGCCCCGGCTGAGCTCGGCTTAGCTTCCGCGGTCGTCGCGGCGGCGCTGCTGACAGTTCAGGTAGGGATGCTTGGTGTTGGCCCGGCCATACTGACCCTCCTGCCCGCGGAAACCGAAGAGCGTCGGCTGATAACCACAAGCCTGCTCACTGTAGGGCTCTCATCCCTCATAGTCGCGACTGCGCTGCTCATAACAACTGGTGCCCTCGGTCCTGGGGTCGGCCAGGCCTGGGCTGATCCAACAGCAGCGGCAGCGTTTCTGGCTACCGCTTTTTTCGCTACCACGGCTTACCAGCTTGACCATATCCATGCTGCTCAATGCCAAGCCCACTTGGCGTTGATGCGCAGCTTGCTCCAGAGTCTCGTCCAGTTGGCCCTTCTGGCTACTTGCCTGGCCGGCGGATACCGCAGTCTCAACACCGTCGTCGGCGCGGTCGCTGCTGGAGCCGCAGCCAGCGTACTTCTTGGACTGCTACAGGTATACCGTGGCGGAAGTGGTCCCGGGGGCAAATACGTCCTGCGGTTTCGGCAAATCCTGAATCTACTCCATCCCGCCCTCCGGAATTATCCCCTCATGCTGGCTGACCGGGCACCCGGCTACGTGTTGCCTCTCATCATCGCTGCTACACTCAGCGCCTCGGCCACTGCGGCCTGGTACGTCGTCTGGATGCTGGCAACAGCAGTCTTTTTCGTTCAACAGTCCGCCGGCTATTCCCTGCAGACTAAGCTCGCGGTCCCCGGCCATCATCCGGGCCTGGTTGTACGGGCGCTTCGAATCAGTCTCTTCCTCACCCTTGCAGCAGGGGGCGTCCTGATTGGAGCAAGTCCCTTCATCCTACAAATGCTCGGCTCTCAGTACGCCCCACACTGGGTTCTACTTCCGGTACTGGTCCCGGCACTGGTCCTGAGTTGTGTGACGCAAATTTACTACGGCGTTTGCCGGGCCCGTGAGCATCAGGCGGAAGCGACCGCTGTTGCATGCCTGGCAGCAGCCATTGCAGTAGTGCCTGCCGCAGCCGCTGCCCATCTCTACGGGCTACCAGGGGTGTCGGTGCTGTGGCTGGTGGCCCAGTTTGTAGCAGCACTGATTGCTGCTTGGCGCCTGCGGGATACTCATGCCCGTACCGGCACTCACCCCGCATCAGCGAGCCGCCGGGCATCCCGGCGTCCGCAAGCGGCCCGTTATCACTATGGACGCGCGGTCAAAAGGCCTCGAACCAGCGGCAAGGTCGCGGCAGATCCTTAACCTGATCGGACAGCTTGAAGCTCTTGCCCACGCCAAAGCTGCTCCCTGCGCGACTACAAAGTCAACACCTGGTTCAGCGTGCACCCGAAGCGGGATTTTCAGGCGAGGCAATGAAGCAGTGTTCCCGGGCCTATTGGGCCCTTAAACCCAAGCAGGCCAGAGGCTAGATGCCTCTGGCCTGCGTAAACGGTGGGCCCTGTGGGGCTCGAACCCACGACCCACGGATTAAAAGTCCGATGCTCTACCAACTGAGCTAAAGGCCCCTGCCGGGCTGCTTCGGCACACTGTACCGGCCGACCCGGCCCAGTCCATTTCTGGACGTTAATACTCTAACCCATCGTCACGGCACCATTCGCACGCAGGCCTGGTCCCGCCGTCGGACATTCTGTGGCACCGACTGGCATTGTCCGGATGCTCGATTTCCCGCAGGGCACAGGAGTAGCGTGGGGGGCATGAGCGAGCAAACAGGTCCCAGCCATTACGGCGGCGCCAACCGGCACCACAAGCCGAAGCCTTTCGCGCCCGTGGACTTCGAACCCTTCGCCGGCGGCGCCGATCCCGCCCGGGTGTCCGAGGCCGCCCACCTCGCTGCCCAGGCGCTGGTCCGCCACGGCCGGGACAGCGATGATCCCGTAGTGACAGACCGGCTGGTCAAACTTGCGGACGAGCAGGGCCTGGAAGCCATCGCGGAGATGTGGGCCGAGAGCCCCGCCCGTTCCCTTCCCGGCGCGCTGTGGCGGTTGTACGCCCTGCGGGCGGCTACGGTCCAGGACCCGGAGCGCATTTCGGTTTACTTCCGCGCAGGGAAGGACACTGCACAGGTCTCCAACGTAGTGGCCGGAGCCGCTGAGCCTCCCGGCGCGGACGAGATGAAAGCGATGGCTGATGCCATCCTTTCGGGCGCGTTCGACGGCGAGTTCGACGTCGCGCTGGAGCGTTCCGCCGCGTTCTGCCGGGTTGTGGCGCTCGGCCAGGCGACTCTCGCTGACGGTGCCGAACACGGCAACGAGGCGCACGCCAGCAAACTGACCCGCAATTCCCACCAGTTGGTTAAAACCGCCGAGGACCTTGAGCACGCCGCCAACGCGTGGCGCCTTGGCGAACTCGACTGACCCAAGACCCCGGATCTGTCAATGTTGACTTGGGCCAACCAACGTAGAACACTGAAACTGGTGCCGAGCCGCGAAACCCCCGGGCTTCAACATTCAGCCGCCTAGAGCGGCCTACCGCCGAGAGGCGTATCCGGTTCGGCACCATTTTTCTGCCCAATTGCTGGTGCCCGCGTTCCTGTTTTCCCATTTCAGGGGTGCAGTTCCGGCCCGGTAGAGTTAGCGTCAGTTGCGCGCCGGGGTCAAGTCACACGGCAGGCAACTCCCGCCCTGTACTTATCCCGGAGACCGGTAACTACGTGAAGCTGCGCCTTTTTCCCCAGGAGCCCGCCGGGCTGAACCTCTTATCCCAGATGGCGCAGCAAATCGTGCTGGCCAGTGCCACCCTGGCCGAGATCCTCGGCGTCCCCGCCGAGGAGCACGGCAAGCTCGTGGAGGACATGCACAACCACGAAGCCAGGTCCGCCGAGCTGCACTTCGCCCTCCTGACCCACATGCGCACCAGCTTCGTGAACCCGCTCCCCCGCGAAGACATGTACGCCTTGTCCCGCTACCTCAATGAGGCCATCGAGAAGCTGGATGCCGCGGCGGAGCTGGTGGCGCTTTACCGGCTGGAAAGGCTGCCCAAAAGGGCTGCGGACCAGCTGGAGGTCATCAGCCGGCAGGCTGAACTCACGGTGGACGCCATGCGCCGGCTCGACAACCTCGATGACCTCGAGGATTACTGGATCGAAATTTTGCGGCTTGCCAAACGTGCGGAACGGACGCACCGCGTCTGGGTGGCGGACATGATCAGGGACATGAAGTGGGCGCAGTACTCACGCAACCGTGACGTTGCCAACCAGCTGGTGGAGGTCACCAAGGACATGCGGCGCATCGCCACCCAGGTAGGCAGCATCATCGTCAAGGAATCCTGACGTGACAGCAGTCATCTTCGGCGCGGTGGTTGTCCTGACGGCCGTGTTCGCCTTCGTCAACGGCTTCCGCGACGTCTCCACCTCCGTTGCCCTTGCCGTGCGCACCCGGGCGCTGACGCCCAGCGTGGCCGTTCTGCTGGCTGCCTTCTTCAACTTCCTCGGCGCCCTGCTGAGCGCACTCCTTGCCGTCGCCGTCAGCCAAACCTGGATCAACCTTCCCGGCGGTACGGACGGCCTCAACATACTGCTCGCCGGTTTGGGCAGCGCCGTTGCCTGGGGCATCCTGCTGTGGTGGCGGGGCATTCCAGCCTCTTCCACGCACGCTTTGGTGGGCGGCCTTGCCGGTGCCGGCCTCGCCAGCCTCGCAGTGGGCGGCACGGGTGTGGGTGGAGTGGACCGCTCCCTGCTGTTCCAGGTTGTCCTGCCACTGGTGCTGTCGCCGCTGGTTGCCTACAGCGGGTCCTTCCTGCTGGTTTACCCGGCCACGTGGGCCGCCCGCTACACGCAGCCCAATGTGGTGAACCAGCGCTTCCGCCGAAGCCAGTCCATTGCCGCCGGGGCGGTGGCGTTCGGCCACGGACTGCAGGACGGCCAGCGGATCAACGCGGTGCTGCTCCTCGCCCTGCTGGCGGCAGGATATTCCGACGGCGGGACTGTCCCCGTGTGGGTGGCGCTGCTTTCTGCGGTCATGATTACCGCCGGCACAATGTACGGGGGCTGGCGGATCTCACACACCATCGGCTACAAGATCACCCGTGTTGATCCGCTGCGCGGCTCGGTGGCACAGATCTTCAGCGCCCTCATGCTGTTTGTGGGCGCCATCGGGCTGCAGTGGTCCCTCTCCACCACACACACCGTTACCTCAGCCGTGCTGGGCGCAGGCGAGAACCAGCATTTTTCGGTGACCAACCGAAAGCTCGTGATCCGCATCGTGGGCCTCTGGATCCTGACTCCTGCGGCAACGGCTGCCCTGGCATTTGTCCTGGCGCTGGCACTTTCCCCGGTGGCCGGATAAGCGGTGCCAGACGTCTGGCCGCCAACGGCAGCGACGGCGCCGCGGAGGCCGGGACTTCCACCCTTCCGGAAGTCTGTCCGCCCTTGCCGGCCTGTACAGGTCGATCCATGTGACGTAAATTCGGAAGTACGCCTCCAACGCGCTGTTGCCGGGGGCTGATATCCGCCGCCGGGTGCAGGGCCGCGGATGAACGCCGCTGCAGCATATCGGCGGACTGGATGCACGTTGTGGAAAAGAGCAGGCATTGTGGCTAACTCGAATCCCCGGCAATCCCTGCCCCAGCCACGGCATATGGAATGCGAAGTGTGCGGAACGGAACATCACCTGACCATCCACGCCATCATGGCCATGGGTGGGGCCAACGGCGACTTGGTCACAGTTTCCTACACATGCAATAACTGCCGCCGGTTCCACGAACACCTTGCCTACGCGGCGGACGTGGCCGCGGCCCTGCACCAGGTGCGCTGGATGGCGAAAGTCATCATGTTCGGTGATGACTACATCCACTGCGGCTTTCCCATGGAGGAAGCAGAGTTCGAAATCGAGCGCCTGTGCTACCGCAGCAGTTCCGGCGGTGGCGCCCTCAGCTCCGTCTCACTTCCCACCAGGGTCCTGCGCTGCCGGTGCGGTTTCCAGCTGGAAGTGCCGGAGTAGCCGCACCCGCGCCTGGTTCAGCCGGCTGTGGGCCCACGGCCGCAGGGGTCCCCGGGCGAGCGTGCGAGCCTGGGGCGCGGCTGGGGATTATCCGAAGCGGCCGGAAACGTAGTCCTCAGTTGCCTTCTGTGTGGGATTGCTGAAGATGGTGTGGGTATCACCGATCTCGATCAGTTTGCCCGGCTTGCCGGTGCCCGCGATGTTGAAGAAAGCCGTACGGTTTGAGACGCGGGCGGCCTGCTGCATGTTGTGGGTCACGATCACCACGGTGTACTGGTCCTTGAGCTCATTGATGAGGTCCTCAATGGCCAGGGTGGAGATGGGGTCCAGGGCAGAGCATGGCTCGTCCATCAGGATCACCTGAGGTTCCACGGCAATGGCCCGCGCAATGCAGAGGCGCTGCTGCTGGCCGCCGGAGAGGCCTGAACCGGGCTTGTCCAGCCGGTCCTTGACCTCGTTCCACAGGTTGGCGCCCTTCAGCGAGCGTTCCACCAGGACGTCAGCCTCGCCCTTGGAGATCTTTTTGTTGTTCAGCTTCACGCCGGCCAGCACGTTGTCACGGATGGACATCGTGGGGAACGGGTTTGGCCGCTGGAAGACCATGCCGATCTGCGAGCGGACGGTAACCGGGTCCACGCCGGGGCCGTACAGGTTGTCACCGTCGAGCAGGACTTCGCCCTCCACGCGGGCGCCGGGAAGCACCTCGTGCATGCGGTTCAAGGTCCGCAGGAAGGTGGACTTGCCGCAGCCGGACGGACCAATGAACGCGGTGACGGACTTGGCCTCGATGTTGATGGTGACGTCCTCCACGGCAAGGAAATCGCCGTAGTACACGTTCAGGTCCTTGACGTCGATGCGCTTAGACATGGTGTTCCTTCACTAACTGGGTATGGATTGAAGTCTATGGTCCGGCCCAAAAGACCGGAAGGAGCTGGGCCTCAGCGGCCCGTCCTCGGGGCGAAGACCCTAGCGATCAGCCGGGCGCCCAGGTTCAGTACCATCACCAGGATGATCAGCACCAGGGCGGCGCCCCAGGCCCGCTGCGAGGACGGGTCCGGGTTGGCCGGCGACGTGGGATTCAGGATCTGGGTGTAGATGAACGTGGGCAGCGAGGCCATCCAGCCGCTGAACACGTTGGAGTTAATGCTGGTGGCGAAGCCGGCGGTGACCAGGATGGGCGCAGTCTCACCAATGACCCTGGCGATTGCCAGGGTCACGCCGGACGCGATGCCGGAGATCGCCGTCGGGATGACAACCTTGATGATGGTCCGCCACTTGCGCACGCCCAGCGCGTACGCCGCTTCGCGGAGTTCGTTGGGAACGATCTTGAGCATTTCCTCACTGGACCGCACCACCACGGGGATCATCAGCACGGAAAGCGCGACGGCGGCAACGGCGCCGGTCTTGGTACCGGGACCGACCACGGCGAAGAAGAAAGCCGCGGAGAATAGGCCGGCCACAATGGACGGGATGCCGGTCATCACGTCGACGAAGAAGGTGATGGCGCGTGCGAGCCGGCCGTCGTTGCCATACTCCACAAGGTAAATGGCGGTCAGCAGGCCCACCGGAACTGAAATGACGGTGGCCAGCAGGGTGATCTGCACAGTGCCCAGGAATGCGTGGTAGATGCCGCCGAGGACGGGTGCGCCTTCTTCCACCGCCCTGTTGTCGTAAACGCCGGTTACCCCGTTCATGGAGTTGGTAAGGAATCCCGGGTTGATAAGTCCGGGAACACCGTTGGCCAGCACGGTCCAGATCACCGAGAAGAGCGGGAGCAGCGCCACCAGGAAGGATCCCACCACCAGGCAGGTGGCGAGCTTGTCCTTTGCCTTGCGGGAACCCTCAACGGCGGCGCTCCAGGACACCAGTCCGATGGCGAACAGGATCGCGGAGACAATGCCCCAGCCGAACGGATTGAAGCCGATCAGGGCCATGATCGCGGCGCCGGCAATCAGCGCGGCGGCGAGGACGGCATAGGGGGCGTACTTTGGCAGCTGGCCCTTGGTCAGCTGCGAGCGCTTGCTGCGGACGGGAGTAAGCGTGGAGGTCATTTAGTTGGCTCCCGAGAATTCTTTGTGCCGGGTGATGATCCAGCGCGCGATCATGTTCACGGCCAGGGTGATGACGAACAGGACCAGGCCGGCGGCGATCAGCGTGCTGACCTTGAGTCCGCTGGCCTCGGGGAAGTTCAGGGCGATCTCGGCTGCAATGGTCTGGTTGCCGGACTGGATCAGGCTTGCGGTCAGGGCGCCGGAAGACAGCACCAGGGCCACGGCCATGGTCTCGCCGAGTGCGCGGCCCAGGCCCAGCATGATTGCGCTGATGATGCCGGGGCGCGCGAAGGGCAGGACCGACATCTTGATCATTTCCCAGCGGGTGGCACCCAGCGCGAGTGCGGCTTCCTCGTGCAGTTTGGGGGTCTGGAGGAAGATCTCGCGGGACAGGGAGGTGATGATGGGCAGGACCATGACGGAGAGGACGATGCCGGCAGTGAGGATCGTCTTGCCGGTGGCCGAGGCCGGGCCCTGGAAGATGGGCAGCCACCCCAGGTTTTCCGCCAGCCAGTTGTAGGCCGGGGAGATTTCCCTGGCCAGGAACGCTGCACCCCAGGCGCCGTAGATGACGGACGGGATGGCGGCGAGCAGGTCCACGACGTACCCCAGCCCTGACGCGAGGCCGCGCGGGGCGAAGTGCGAGATGAACAGTGCCACCCCGATGGCGACGGGTGTGGCGATGACCAGTGCGATGACCGCTGCGATGAGCGTGCCGATGACGATGGGCCAGATGTAGGCGAAGAAGCCTTTACCGCCCTGGATATCGGCGGCCGGTGCGGTCAGCGCCGGGATGGCCTGGACCACCAGGAAGAGTGCGACGCCGAAGAGGACGGCGAGAATAAGGCAGCCGGCGGCCAGTGCGGCACCCGAAAAGATTTTGTCCCCGGCGCGGCCGGCGCCCTGGGTGCTGGTCAGGGAGGTGGCGGTCATTCGACGGCCCTTCGATCGTGGTGGTACTGGAACTGGAAAGGGTGGCTTCCAAAGCCAAGTTCCCCGCACTGCCTGTCGGCAGGCGGGGAACCCGGATTCAGAGCGGTAATTAGGACTTGACCTTGATGGACTCGATGGCCTCGGTGGCCTTCTCGGCCAGGGCCGGGGAGAGCGGGGCGGACTTTGCGGAATCCGCGGCGGCCTGCTGGCCTTCCTCGGAAACTACGTAGTTCTCGAAGGCCTTGACCAGGTCAACGGTTTCCTGCTTGTCGTAGGCGCTGCAGACCACGTGGTAGGAAACCAGGACCACCGGGTAGGCACCGGATTCGGTGGTCTTGCGGTCCAGCTTGATGGCCACGTCATTGCTGGTGCGGCCCTCGACGGGGTTGCCCGCTTCCACGGCCTTGGCGGCAGCTTCGGCGGAGATCTTGACGAATTCCTCGCCCACCTTGATGGCCGCGGTGCCGAGCTTGCCGCCCACTGCGGAGTCATCCGCGTAGGTCACGGCGCCGGGGGTGTCAGTGACGGTCTTGACAACACCGGAGGTGCCTTTGGCGTTCTCGCCCTGCAGGCTTGCAGGCCAGACACCGGAGGACGCGTCCGTCCATACCTCAGGTGCTGCGGAGGCCAGGTAGTCCGTGAAGTTGGTGGTGGTTCCGGAATCGTCCGAGCGGTTCACCGGCGTGACCTTGAGGTCCGGCAAGGTGACGCCCTCGTTCAGGGCGGCGATGGCGGGATCATTCCAGTTGGCGATTTCACCGCGGAAGATTTTGGCGACCGTGGCTGCGTCCAGCTTCAGCTCGGTGACACCGGGAACGTTGAAGGCCACGGCGATCGGTGAGATGTAGACGGGGATGTTGATGGCGCCGTCGGGACCGCAAACTGCCTTGGAGCTTTCGAGCTCTTCGTCCTTCAGGTAAGCGTCCGAACCGGCGAACTGTGCGGAGCCGTCGATGATGGCCTTGCGGCCAGCGCCGGAGCCGTCCGGGGAGTACTGCACGGTGGCGCCCTGGTTTGCGGAAGCGAAACCGGCTTTCCAGGCGTCCATGGCTGCGCCGGTGGAGGATGCGCCGATGCCGGTGAGGGTGCCGGTGACCTTCGGGCCGCCGGAAGTCTGTTCGCCGGCGGGGGTGGTGCCCGTGGCGTTGTCTGAACCGCAGGAGGTGAGCGCGAGTGCGCCGGCTGCGAGAACAGCGATAGCCGCGTGGCGGCCGAAGCGGAGTGCCTTCACTAGATGTACCCCTTCCAGGGTTATTCAGGTGCGGGCAGGGACGGAGAACCCTGCAGCGCGATGCGTACGTTCTGTACGTTTATCGAAGGTATGGGCCGTAGGTAACGGGATGGGCTGTCCAAAGTGAACGGAACATTAACGACGGCGGGATAATGGCTTACAAGTGCCGGGTTCCCATTGCGCAGATCACATGTCCGGCCGTAGTGGACGTCCAGCAAATAGACTGGAACGCATGGCTTCGGCAGCAGGACTTTCAGCAGGCAGGCGGTTCCTGCGCGGCCGTATCCGCACCGGGCTCATCCGCAGCCGGAACTCGTTGGTTCCTGCAATCCAAATGACTGTCTGTGCCGTGGGTGCGTATGCTTTCGCCGAGTATGTGCTGGGGCACTCCGGGCCCTTGTTCGCCGCCACCTCATCCCTGATTGCGCTGGGTTTTTCCCGCGAACCGCGGCTGCGGCGGGTAGTTGAGGTGGGCATGGGCTGCACCATCGGCATCGCCGTAGGTGATCTGCTCCTGCACTGGCTGGGCGGCGGGATCTGGCAGGCCGCCGTCGTCCTTCTTTTCTCCATCCTGCTGGCCCGCTTCCTGGACAGCGGCACCATCTTCACCACGCAACTGGGGCTGCAGTCGTTGCTGGTTGTACTCCTGCCCGCGCCGGCAGGGGGACCCTTCACGCGGAGCATTGACGCGGTGGTGGGCGGCCTCTGCGCGCTGCTGGTGACCATCCTTATCCCCAAGGATCCGCGCCGGGAGCCGCGCAAGGATGTGCAGAAGCTGCTGCATGAACTTGCCGAGGTGCTGCGCGAGTGCGGGGACGCCCTGGTTAAGAGCGACTCCACCCAGGCCTGGCATGCCCTTATCCGGGGGCGGAATTGCCAGCCGCTGGTGGACGGGATGCGCCAGTCCCTCCGCGCGTCCGGGGAGGTGGCCACCCTGGCGCCCGCCTACAGGCGGCACCGGGAAGAGCTCGACCAGCTGAAGCAATCGTTGGACTTCATTGACCTGGCGTTGAGGAACAGCCGGGTTTTCGCGCGGCGGCTCACGAGCGCTATCAACCACGCGGCGCTTTCGGACGAGGCGACGGAAAACATCGCGGAGGTGCTGCAGGAGACCGCTGCCGCGATCGATGAGCTTTCGCTGGGCTTGGCGGAAACGCACGACGGCGTACGCCGCGCCCATCTGCGCACCGCCCGCCGGGACTTGAGCGAGATAGCCCTGCGCCTGCATCCGAAGCTGCTGGAGGTGCAGAGGCTGGAAGGCGAAACGGTGGTGATGCTGTACCGCCCGCTGATGGTGGACCTGCTGGAGGCCACCGGGATGGACGCGCGTGAAGCCCGGGATGTGTTGCCCGCGCTCTAGGTAGACCCGGTGTTTAACGCGCCTGCTCATCATTCAGGTAGCGCAGCCCCAGCTGCTGCCGTGCTTCGTCCAGCAGTTCCATCACCTGCACGGTTTCATTCCAGGGCATCAGCGGGCTCTCCTGCAGGCCTGCGCGGATGCAGCGGGCGGTTTCGCGCAGTTCGTGGATAAAGCCCTCAGTGTCCTCTGCGAATTCCTCCACACGGATGCTCCCGTCCAGCCCGCAGATCTCCAGCATGCGCGGGTTGTACAGCGGGGAACCGGTCCTGATCCAGCCGGCGGTTCCGCTGATGGTGGCGGTACCTGGTCCCGCAGCCTGCAGTGAGGAGGTCAGCTGCGCTGCAGCCCCTTCCGGGTATTCCAGGGTGATGGAATTCTGGACGTCCACGCCGTCCCGGTTCAAATGGCCTCTTGCCATGAGCCCTGAGGGGAAGCCGAGGGCAGCGATGGCCCAGGTCAGCGGGTAAACGGCAAGGTCCAGCAGCGCTCCCCCGCCGGCCGCCGGATCCCACAGCCTGTCGGCAGGGTCGTAGGCAGCTGGAAAGCCCAGATCGGCCTGGACCCAGCAGACCGCTCCGATCTCCCCGCCGCCGGTCAGCTCCAGGGCTCGTCGGGTTGCCGGCAGGAAGCGGGTCCACACGGCCTCCATCAGGAAAAGACCCCGTTCACGGGCCAACCGGACCAGCTCGCGGGCCTCTCCGGCGTTGATGGTGAAGGGTTTTTCACACAGGACATGCTTCCCGGCTTCCAGCGCCGCACGGGCAACCTCGAAGTGCTGTGCATGCGGGGTGGCCACGTACACCACATCGACCCGGGGATCGGAAAAGAGCTGCTGGTATCCGGTTCCGGAAAGACCGTCGTGATAACTGACGGCAAAGCCGTGCTCTTCAGCGAATGCGTCCGCCGAACCCTTGCTGCGCGAACTTACCGCGTACAGCTCCGCGCCTTCAAGGCAGGCGAGGTCCCGGGTGACCCGGTGCGCGATGCGTCCTGTTGCCACAACGCCCCAGCGGAGCGTCACGTCACTTCCCGTGCTGCCGCTCAGCGCGTTGCCAGCCATCAGGCAGACTCACGGATCACGAGTGAGGTGGGGATCCGCGTGACACGGTCAGCGTCCTTGCCCTCGATCAGATCTACCAGGATTTCGGCCATCTTTTTTCCCATCTCAATGATCGGGTGGTGCACGGTGGTGAGCGGCGGGTTTACCGAAGTCGCGAACGAATCGTCGTCAAAGCCCACCACTGCTACGTCCTGGGGGATGCGGAGCCCGCGTTCCTGGAGCACAGTGTAGGCGCCGGCGGCCATCTGGTCGTTGGCCACGAACAGGCCGTCCACCTGCCGCCCGCTGGCCAGCAGACGGCGCATCGCTTTCGCCCCCGATGCCAGGGTGAAGTCCCCGTACTCCACCAGGGAATCCTCGAACCCGGCCTCGGCCATGGCAGATCTCCACCCGTTGAGGCGGTCTATGCCGGGCGGCATGTCCTGCGGGCCTGCGATGGTGCCAATGTGCGTCCGCCCGCCCTCGACCAGGACCCTTGTTGCACCCGCCGCTGCAGCTTCATTGTCAACGTCCACGTAGTAGCGGGCGCCTTCTCCCAGCGGCCGGCCGGCGAACACCATGGGAATGTAATCACTCAGGTGGGTCCAGGACCTGTCACCGGCGTGGTGGGATACCACCAGCGCGCCCGCCACGTTGCCGCCGAGCAGGAATGCTCTCGTCTTCTCGGGCTTGGCTTCCGAGGCGATGACCATGTTCAGGGTGTAGTCAGTCTCCCCCAGATACAACGCCACGCCCTGGACAACTGACGCGAAGAAGGGATCCGCAAACACCTTCGACGTGGACTCCGGGACGATGAGCGTCACGGAGTTGGGCCGCCTGCTTGCCAGGGACCGCGCTGCCCGGTTTGGCGTGTAGTTTACGGCAAGGATGGCCTGGCGCACCTTCGCCGCAATGTCCTCGTCCACGCTTGGAACGTGATTGACCACCCGCGAGACGGTGGCGCGGGAGACCCCGGCCAGCGCTGCCACCATTTCAAGGGTGGGCGTTGGCCGGCTTCCGCTGGTGTCTTGCTTCACAATCATCGCTCCGTGGTCTGGCTGGCACTTGGCCGGGGATTTCAGTTTAACCGGGCAAGGATGCAGCGGGCCGGGAAGCGTACCTCTTTGCGGCGGCAATCAGTTCCGAATAGGCCTTGCCGCTGTCCTTGACTGTCCTTTCCAGCGTGCCGTAGTCCACGCGGATAATCCCAAAGCGTTTTCCGTAGCCCCAGGACCATTCAAAATTGTCCAGGAGGGACCAGACGAAGTAGCCGCGGACGTCCGCGCCCTGGTCGATGGCTTCGCCCACGGCAGCCACGTGCTCCAGGATGAACGCGGTCCGCTCTTCGTCGTGGACGGCGCCGTCGGCGCTGACACTGTCCTCATAGGCGGCCCCGTTCTCGGTGATGTACAGCGGCGGCAGGGACGGGTACTCCTCCCCCAGCCGGACCAGGAGTTTGCGCAACCCGTCCGGGTTTACTTCCCAGCCCATTGCAGTCCGGGGCAGGCCCCGGCTGGGAAACGCAATGTACTCGGAGCCGATCCACGGTGAAACGGAGGGGCGCTCCGCGCCGCCGGAATGGCCGTCGCTTCCGGCGTCGTCCGCGTGGCCGCTGATCAGGTCATCGTGGTAGTGGTTCACCCCGAGGAAGTCCAGGGGTGCGCTGATGATCTCCAGGTCCCCGGGCAGGATAACGTCCGGCAGGCCGAACGGGGCGAGGTCCCGCAGGGAATCTTCCGGGTAGCTTCCCCGCAGGATCGGGTCGAGGAAGATCCGGTTCTGCAGGGAGTCAAACCGGCGGGCAGCGTCAAGGTCCACCGGGTCCTGGCTGTCCCGCGGGATCGAATTGCTGAGGTTAAGGGTGATCCCAAGATGCTGTGCTCCCCTGTCCCGCAGCGCATGTACCGCCAAGCCGTGGGCCAGGTGCTGGTGGTGTACGGCAGCGATTGCTGCGGAAGGCTCCTGCCGGCCGGGAGCATGGACCCCGGACCCGTAGCCCAGGAGGGAAGAACAAAAAGGCTCGTTGAAGGTGGTCCAGTGATGGACCCTGTCCCCCAGCGCCGAGTACACATCGTTGGCGTACTCGACGAACCGGTAGGCGGTGTCCCGGTTGGCCCAGCCGCCCTTTTCCTCGAGTGCCTGCGGCAGGTCCCAGTGGTAAAGGGTGAGCCATGGCAGGATCCCTGCTTCAAGAAGTTCGTCCACCAGCCGGGAGTAGAAGTCCAATCCCTCCCGGTTGACTGCCCTGTCTCCGGGACGCACCCGGGCCCAGCTGGTGGAGAACCGGTATGAGGCCAGCCCCAGCTCTTTCATCAGCCGGACGTCCTGGGGCATCCGGTGGTAGTGGTCCACCGCCTGCTCAAGATGGTCGCCGTTGGCAATGGCACCGGGGATCCGGGCAAAGTGGTCCCAGATAGAATCTTCCTTGCCGCCTTCGCGGCCGGCGCCCTCTATCTGTGCGGCCGCCGTCGCCGATCCCCAGATAAAGCCCTCGGGCCATTGCCTCTTGTACGTCGGGTGCTCCATTAGCCCTTCACTGCTCCTTGCATGATTCCTGAGATAAGTTGTTTTCCGGCCAGCACAAAGAGCACCAACAACGGGAGTGTTGCCAGGACCGCTCCGGCGAGGACCACCGAGTAGTCCACGTAGCGGGCGGACTGCAGTTGGCTGAGTGCCGTCTGCAAAGTGGGGTTGCCGGCGTCGAGCACCAGCAGGGGCCAGAGGAAATCCGTCCAGGCCGTCATAAACGTGAACAGACCCAGGATGGCCATGGCGGGCCGGGCAGCGGGGATGGCCACGTGCCAAAAAGTGGAAATCATGGTGGCTCCGTCCATCCTTGCGGACTCGATGAGTTCGTCCGGAATCACGTCCACGAGGTACTGCCGCATGAAAAAGACGCCGAACGCCGTCACCAGCGTAGGAACCACCACAGCACCGATCTCCCCCGTCCATCCCAGGGTGCGCATCACCATGAAGAGCGGGATGATGCCCAGCTGGGTGGGGATGGCCATGGTGGCCACGACCATAAGCATCAACCCGTTCCGGCCCTTGAACCGCAGTTTGGCGAAGGCGTAGCCGGCCAGCGTGGAGAAGCCGACAACGGAGACGGTGATGATGCAGGAAATGAGGACGCTGTTTCCCAAGGCCAGCCAGAAGGGAATGGTGTCGAAGACCTCACCCACGTTGGTCCAAAAGTTCCCGCCCGGCAGCAGCGGCGGCCACGTCTCACCCAGGGCCTCATTGGACCGGCTGCCGATAACGGCGGACCACCAGAGCGGATAGGCCGAGGACACCAGGAATGAGAGGAGCAGGCCGTAGGTCAGAAATCCTGGTCTTTCACCGGAGCCGAAAAGGCGCTTCCGCAACCGTGCCGGGCCGGCGACAGGTTTGTTACTTGGGTTCGGGGCTTCAACCGGCGCAGTGGAAATGCCTTCGATGGTGGTCATCGCTTGGTCCTTTCGGCGCGTTTCCGCACAGCTCTCCGGGCTGCTCGTGGGGGCTTGGCGGCGTCGGCCGTGGCGATCCGCCGCGAGATCAGGTAGTTGATGAGGCCGAACAGCACGATGATCAGGAAGAGCAGCCAGGCGATGGTGGATGCCTTGCCAAAGTTCTGGCGCTGGAAGGCCATTTCCCAGAGGTACAGGACCGTGGTCTGGAACTGCCGCTGCGAGCCGCCGGCCGTGGCGGGATCAAAGAGGCGGGGCTCGGTGAAGATTTGCAGGCCGCCGATGGTGGAGGTGATGACCACGAACACCATGGTGGGCCGGATGCTCGGCAGGGTAATGCTGAAGAACCGGCGGACGGCGCCGGCTCCGTCCAGGGCGGCTGACTCGTAGAGGTCCCGGGGAACGGCCTGCATTGCCGCAAGCAGGATCAGGGCGTTGTAACCGGTCCAGCGCCAGTTCACCATTGTGGCGATGGCGATGTGGCTGGGCAGTGTTTCGCTCTTCCACATCACCGGGTCCAGGCCGAAGTTGCCCAGCACGTTATTGATCAGTCCGTACTGTTCGCCGAACATGTTGGTGAAGATCATGGCTACTGCCACCGGGGTGACGATGTAGGGCAGGAGTACGCTCATGCGCCAGAACGTCCTGGCCCGCAGGTTCTGGTCCAGCATGGCCGCCAGGAAGAGTGCAACGGCAAGCTGCGGGATGGCGGACAGCAGGAAGATGCTCACCGTGTTGAAGAGGGAGTTCCAAAAGAATCTGTCCTGCAGGACCTCTACGAAGTTCTGCAGTCCCACGAATTGGCCCTGGCCCTTGAGCAGGTGCCAGTCGAAGAGGCTGACCACGAACGTGTACACCAGCGGGAACAGTCCCACCAGGGCGAACAGGATAAAGAACGGAGCGATGTAGAAGTAGGGCGACGCCTTGACGTCGAAGACGTTCAGCTTCTGCCGAAAGGTTGGCTTGGCTTTGATGGCCGCGGGTTTGGCGGGGCGGTTCAGGGTGGTTGTCATTGGGCTCTTGCCCTCCATCGGGGGGCCTCCCTTTCCGGGAGGCCCCACAGCGGGTGGTGCTAGTTGTTTACGACCAGGTCGTTGAGGAGCGTCAGGGCTTCGGACCAGGCTTTGTCCGCATCGGCCGTGCCGCCGTCGAGCATCTTCATCGCCGGGCCGAACACGTTCTCCTGGATTACGGAGTCGTCGGGCCCCTTGAACTGGGCCACCACGCCCTTGGCGCGGTTGGCAAGGATGACGCCGGTGGGGGCGTTGTTGAACAGCACGTTGGGGGTGGCGTCGGCCACGAGCTTCTCCTGCGCCTTCAGGGTGCTGGGGAAGTTGTTGGCCGCAGCCGACTGCTTGACCTGCTGCTCAGGGGCAGTCAGCCATGCCGCGAGCTTGGCCGCTTCTGCCGGGTGCTCGGAGGTCTTGGGCACTGAGAGGAATGCTCCGCCCCAGTTCGAGGCACCGCCGGGGAAGACGTCGGCGAAGTCCCAGCCACTGTCGGTGCCGCCGCCCGCTGATTCCAGCTGGCCCTTGATGGTGCCGAGCATCCAGCCTGGGCAGACGAAGGTGGCGAAGGAACCGTCAGTGAACGCCTTGCCGTTGCCCCAGTCCCACTGGGTCTGGTTGGCGGACAATCCGGAGGCGGTGCCGGCAGCCAGCATCTCGAACCTGGCCTTCATCTCGGAGTTGCCCTCGATGTTCAGCTCGCCGTCCTTGGTGTAGTAGCCCTCCTCCATTTGGTTCACCATGGAGTTCCAGACGAAGCCGGACTGGTCGTACCAGGCCTTTCCGGTGGCCGCCTTGTACTGCTCGCCAAGCTTGAAGTAGTTCTCCCAGGTGGCGTCGTCGCCGCCAAAAAGTTTCGCTACTGATTCGCGGTCCTTCGGCAGGCCGGCAGCCTCGAACAGCTTGCCGTTGTAGCAGAGGCCCTGCGGTCCGATGTCCGTTCCGTACCCGATGACACGGCCGTCCGGATCAGTGCCCTGCTTGAACTTCCAGTCCACCCAGTTGTCCTTGATGCCCGCTGCGCCGTGCTCGTTCAGGTCCACGAACTGGTCCGAAACCTCCATAATGGATCCCAGCCAGCCCTCCTCGATGGCCACCACGTCACTGAGGCCGGAACCGGCTGCGAGCTTGGTGAAGGCGTCGGTGCGTGCGTTCGCTCCGCGGTCGATGTTGGTGGCTTTGATCTTGATTCCAGGGTTGGCCTGCTCGTATTCACCGTAAAGATCGTCATAGCCGAACGTTCCGAAGGTGGTGACCGTGAGCTCCACCGCGTTGTCTGCGCTTGCTGCCTGTCCTGTACTGCTGCTGCAGCTGGTGGCCATCATGGCCAGGGCCGCTGCGCCCGCGATGGCGGCCGCTGTATGTCGACGTGCAAATTTCAAGATCACTCCTTTGTGTGGGACTGCCGGTGCCGAGAGAGCGCTCTCTAGCAAGTTCCTGAACTCTATTGGTGACGCCGATCACTGTCAAGAGAGCGCTCTCTCACCGTGATCCACGACCTGCGGGCCTAGGGCACGGCCGCTCGAGGCTTGGAGCCGGGCGGGGAATGTCAGTGCCCGCCACTAGGGTGGAACGCATGGCTACCAAGACTTCCCGGGCATCCAAGGCGCCCGCCTACAAGTGCGCCGAATGCGGCTGGACCACCGTCAAGTGGGTGGGCCGGTGCGGCGAGTGCCAGGCATGGGGCACCGTGGAGGAAACCGGCACCGCAGTGGCGCGGACGACGGCGGCTACCACCGTTCTGGAGCCCGCGCGCCGAATCGCCGAGGTGGACGCCACCACAGCCGCCTACCTGCCAACGGGCGTTGACGAACTGGACCGGGTGCTGGGCGGAGGCCTGGTCCCGGGTGCCGTCATCCTGCTCGCCGGCGAACCCGGCGTCGGCAAGTCCACCCTCCTTCTGGACGTGGCCGCGAAGTTTGCCCGAACGGCGCAGGACGTGCTGTACGTGACCGGCGAGGAGTCCGCAGCGCAGGTGAAGCTGCGCGCGGAGCGGATCGACGCCGTCGCGGAATCCCTGTATCTCTCCGCCGAGACGGACCTGGGCCAGGCCCTCGGGCAGGTGGAGAAGATTGAGCCGCGGCTGCTGATCGTGGACTCGGTACAGACCCTCAGCAGCGCTGATGTTGACGGCAGTGCCGGCGGCGTCTCGCAGGTCCGGGAAGTGGCAGCTTCCATCATTGCCGCGGCCAAAAGGCGGAACATGACCACCCTGCTGGTGGGTCACGTGACCAAGGATGGCTCCATCGCCGGGCCGCGGCTGCTAGAGCACCTGGTGGACGTGGTGTGCCAGTTTGAGGGTGAACGCCATTCCCGGCTCCGGTTGCTCCGGGCGGTCAAGAACCGCTACGGGCCTACCGACGACGTGGGCTGCTTCGACCTGAACGAAAACGGCATCGAAGGGCTCGCCGATCCCAGCGGGCTCTTTGTCAGCCGCACCAAGGATCCTGTTTCGGGCACGTGCATCACCGTAACCATGGAAGGACGGCGTCCGCTGCTGGCGGAGGTGCAGTCACTGCTCGCCGAGAGCCCCAACTCGCAGCCGCGGCGGGCCACCAGCGGCCTCGACAGTTCCAGGGTTTCCATGCTGCTGGCCGTGCTGCAGCAACGGGCCGGTACCTTGCTGCACAAGGATGATTCCTACGTGGCTACGGTGGGCGGAGTGAAGCTCAGCGAACCCGCCACGGACCTCGCTGTTGCCCTTGCCGTGGCTTCAGCCAAGGCCCGCAAGCCGTTGCCCATCCGGCTGGTTGCCTTCGGCGAGGTGGGCCTGGCCGGCGAGGTCCGCCCCGTCCCCGGCATCAACCAGCGCATCCAGGAGGCCCACCGGCTGGGCTTCACCCACGCAGTGGTTCCGGCAAGCCATACCGGGCCGGGGCCCGTTCCGGCCGGTTTCTCGGTGCGTGAAGTGGAGCACTTGACGGAAGCCTTGAGCCTGCTGATTGGATAATTCCATGAAGCATGGGTAGAGCTTGCGGGTGGGAAACACCAGCGATGTCTTGCTTCCACCGGTACTCTGAAGCTACTTTCAAGCAGCCAGAGGGTTATTATTTCTGCGCTGGGGGGCCAGATTGGTGAAGCAACGTCAAGAATCGAACAGGGCTGCGTTCGTCGATGCCGGGGAGTTTGCCATCAACGGCCCCCTTGCCGACAGAGTTGATGCGATTTATGGACGGCTCGGAGACCGGGGCAGGGTTGTGCTGGCCCAGCTGCCCCTCACCATCACCGTTTGCCTGGTGGTGGCAGCTGCCGCGGCGTTCAGCCCGGCCACCTTGGCAAGTGACATGTTCCGCCTGGCACTGCTGGCCCACACGGCGATCTTCGCCGCCTGCCTTGCCATACCATGGGCAAAACTGCCGCCAGGTGCCTCTGCCGCTATTCCCATCCTTGACTGCGTCTCTATCGGGTTCACAGGGGAAGCCGGCGGGCCGGCCTTCAACGTCCTGAGCCTTTTGCTGGTGTTTCCCGTCATTTGGCTTTCCGTGCGCCGCCGCCGGCACATGCTTTTCCTTGCCATCCTTGGGGCGGTGCTCAGCACTGCGGTCCCCACCGCCGTCGCCGGCTCATCTCCGGCTCCACCGGAAATGATCCGGATGATATTCCTGCCCCTTGTAATGTCAGCTATCGCAGTGACGGCGTATGCGGTGGCCGGCATCGTTCTCCGGCAACACCAAAGACTCCTGCACAGTGAGCATGAACTGGCGCAGACGCTCGCGGAGAACGTGCGCCGCCAGCGCCTTCTGGACGCAGTGCTGGCAGCAGTAGGAATAGGGGTCTGGGTGGTGGATGCTGAGGGCAGGACCGTCCTGACGAATAAGGCGATGCAAGCCGATCCCGCGCTGGCCGCCCTCACTGAAGCGGCCGGCCACGGCGGGCTTTTCCTGGCAGACCGGTCCTCTCCGGTGCCCCCGGACCTGTCGCCGGTGTCGCGTGCCATCAGCGGCTCCACCATTTCCGATGAGCTGTATTGGACCGGCGACCCCGGCGACCCGGCCCAGCAACGTGCATATTCGGTGGGCGCCCACGGCATACCTGCCAGCCAAGGGAAGGGCGGGGGTTCGGTCCTGACATTCGTGGACGTAACGCGTTTGATCAGCGCGTTGGCAGCCAAGGACAACTTTGTTGCCACCGTTTCCCACGAGCTGCGGACACCGCTGACATCGATCCTCGGCTACCTTGAGCTGGTATTGGACGAGCCCGGCCACGAGGAAATCCAGGCTGAGCTCCTGGTGGTGCACCGGAATGCCCAACACCTGCTGGGCCTGGTCAACGACCTGATCGCCGTCGCGTCGGAGCGCGTGGAGCTGTCCCTGGAGGACACGGACCTGGCCAAGCTGGTGACGGAAGTAGTTGATGCGACCATCCCCAAGGCAGCCATGAACGGCCTCCAACTGGTGCTCGACGTCGAGCAGCCCCTGCCCGCCCGCGTTGACCCAGGCCGGATCCGCCAGGTGCTCGGCAACCTCCTCTCCAACGCCATCAAGTATTCGAAGGAGGGCGGACGGATCACGGCGCTGGCACGGAGGAATGGGCAAGCGCTTGTCTGTTCGATTGCGGATACCGGTGTTGGCATGAGCGCGGAAGAGCAGGAGCAGGCGTTCACGAAGTTCTTCCGATCGGCGCGGTCCCGTGAAACCGCCATCCCGGGCGCCGGCCTGGGCTTGCCGGTCAGCAAAACGATCATCGAAGCCCATGGCGGATCGATCAGCCTCGCCAGCACCCCGAGTGTGGGTACCACCGCAACATTCACGATCCCATGCGCTGAAGACTAAGCCATCAGCCGGTTTGGCGCAGCCTGTCAGGACCCCGGTGGCCAGCATCCTCGCGGCCGGCCTGGCAAGCCGGACCGAACTTGGGCAGTGGATCAGCCGTGCTGCGACAACGAATCGGGGTCGTCCTTGTGTGAATTGAAGAGCCAGCCGGAAACATCGCTGCGCAGCACCAGGAGCGGGCCGCCGGTGGCGCTGACGTTTCCTGTGGGCACGTAATAGCCACGGCCTGATCCGGGTCCGCCCGCCGCACGGTCCAAGGCGTCAACCAAGTGCCGCGGCAGGTGGCCCTGCGGGCCAAGAATGCGAAGCTCATCAAGTTCTTCCGGCGTAAGCCGTCCCAAAACCTCAGCGATGTTGGCCATGACCGGTCCCTTCGAGCAAAGTGCCTGAAGGAATAACCTAAAGCAGGGCCGTGAACTGCAGGTTAACGTTGGACGGCAACTACCGTTGATTGTGAAATGTCAGCAGGTGGAGGACAGATGCCGGTTTTCAGCGCAGGACTACTGCTGTACAGGAGGGCAAACCCCGGCGGCCTGGAAGTCTGGATAGCCCACATGGGCGGCCCGTTTTGGGCACGCAAGGACGCACATGCCTGGTCAGTGCCGAAGGGCGAATACACCGTGGACGAAGATCCGCTGGCGGCCGCCCTGCGGGAGTTCGCCGAAGAGATGGGTTCGCCCGCCCCGGCCGCGGATTACCAGCAGCTCGGGCAGTTCCGGCAGCCGTCCGGCAAGATCATCACGGTGTTTACTGCAGAGCAGGACTTCCAGCCGGACCGGATCGTCAGCAACACTTTCCCGCTGGAGTGGCCCAAGGGTTCGGGCCGGATCCAGCACTACCCGGAAATTGACGATGCCCGCTGGTTTCCCGAGGCGGAAGCACGGTTCAAGCTGGTCAAGGGCCAACTGCCGGTCCTTGATGCCCTCGCGGAACACGTCCGCGGGCAGTCATAGGGCCGGCGTCAAGCAGCCGCCTGTTCGCGCGGCGGCCCGACCCGCGCTTGAACCTGTGAAGGTGCCTGCGTCCGGGCGGGTGCCCCGTCCTGCGCTACCTTGATGACCGTAACGCCGTCAACGGAACAGAGCATGGTCCTCCCGGCGCCGTCGTTCCTGATGATCCAGAAAACGCTGCGGTCTGCGGCGATCATGTCGATGGTTCCGGAGATCATGGCCCCACCGGCTGTACGGACCTCCACGTGATCGTTCCTGCACAGTTTGGACCAGTCAGGGATAGGCGCAGCTGCGGGCACCGGGCTGCGGCGGGCGGGATTGTGTTTGTACATTGGAGCTTCCCGTCATCTGCCTTAGAAGTGCCCGCCGTCGGCTTTGACGGCCAGGACCGGGCGGTCCGCCTGCATCAGGATCTGCTGGGCATGGCTGCCCAGGATGAACTTCCCTACGTGGGTGCGGTGCCGGAGGCCAATAACGATGAGCGAGGCATCAACTTCCCTGGCAACATCGAGGAACTCATCGGCAAGGTCGTGCTGGTAGGGCGGCTGGATGACCGTTGCCGTTACTCCGACGTCGGCAGCACGCTTGGCAGCCTGCGCCAAAACGTCCTCCGTAGCCACAGACTTGTCCACCAGGGCACCCTGCCGGGCCGAGTTGACGATCACCAGGTCCTCGTTGCGGAGCTTTGCTTCGGCGATGCCTGCTGCGAGTGCGGCCTGTCCTGCGGGCGTTGGGACGAATCCGACGATGATGCTCATACCTTCTCCTTGATGTCCGGCGTGACAGATGATGTTAGGGCAGTTGAACTGCGCTTGCGCTTGGCGATGACGGTACGTATGGCCGGAAGTACAGCTACTAGAACGAAGACCACCAGCAGCGTGGCGGAGATGGGACGGCCGAAGAACCCAAGGGGATCGCCGCCGAAGACCAGCAGGGAACGGCGCATGGAGCTCTCCAGCAACTCGCCGAGCACGAAGGCCAGCACCAGGGGGCCCGGTTCGAAGCCGAACTTCTTCATGAGGTAGCCGATGATGCCGAAAACCACCACGAGCGTCACATCAAACATGCTGTTGTTGATGGTGTAGGCGCCCAACAGCGTGATCAGGGCCGTGACGGGAGCCAGGATGGCGGCCCGGACGCGGAGGATCTTCACGAAGATCCCCACCAGCGGCAGGCTCATGATCAGAAGCAGGATGTTGCCGATGTACATGGAGTTCACCACGCCCCAGAAGAGCTCGGGGTTCTGCTCCACCAGCTGCGGGCCGGGGGTGACGCCCTGGATCAGCAGCGCACCGAACATCAGCGCCATGGTGGCGTTGGCGGGGATGCCAAGCGTCAGCAAGGGTATGAAGGACGATGTGGCGGCAGCATTGTTGGCGGTTTCCGGCCCGGCGACGCCCTCGGGGGCCCCCTTGCCGAAGCGTTCCGGCTGCTTTGCCCGCTTTTTCTCCATGGCGTAGGAGGCCATGGAGGCGATGGTGGCACCACCTCCGGGCAGGATGCCCAGGAAGAAACCCAGCACGGAACCACGTCCGATCGCCCCCGACGCCTGCTTGAGGTCTTTGCGGGACGGCCAGACATTGGCGACTTTCGACGGCGCCTTGGCGGCCCGGTGCCGTTCCTCAAGGTTGTAGAGGATTTCGCCGAGGCCAAAAATGCCCATGGCGATCGGCACGAAGTCGATGCCGTCAGCGAGTTGCAGACTGCCAAACGTAAACCGGCTTTCGCCGGTAAAAATGTCCCGGCCCACCGTGGCGAGGAGCAGCCCGAGCGCCGCGGCGATGAGTGCCTTGGCTTTTGACCCGCTGCTGATGGTTGCCACGAGGAGGATGCCGAGCATGGCCAGCGCGGTGTATTCGGGCGGCCCGAAGTCCAGGGCGAAGCTGGCCACGATGGGGGCAAGGAACGTCAAGCCGATAATGGCCGCGGTGCCGCCCACAAAGGAGCCGATGGAGGCCAGGCCCAGCGCCGTGCCGGCCCTGCCCTGCTTCGCCATCTGGTAGCCGTCGAACACGGTAACCACCGAGGAAGCTTCACCCGGCAGGCGCAGGAGGACGGAAGTGATGGTGCCGCCGTACTGTGCGCCGTAGAAGATTCCGGCGAGCATGATGATGGCGGTGACCGGCTCCACGTTGTAGGTGAGCGGAAGCAGGATGGCGATGGTTGCCGCGGGCCCCAGGCCGGGCAGCACACCGATCAGCATGCCGATCACGACGCCGATCAGGCAGTAAAGGAGGTTGGTGGGCTCCAGGACTACCGCGAATCCGTTGATAACGGGATTGAGAAAATCCACGGGAGGTCTCCTAGAAGAGGTGGGGAACGGAGGTGTTCAGCGCGAGGACGAAGATGGCATAAAAAGCGATGACGACGCTCGCACTGACCACCAGCGTGGAGCGCCAGGTTTCGCCGCCGAGGAAGCGCATCCAGATAATGCAGAGCACCAGGGCAGGCAGTTCAAAGCCAATCAGCGGCATGAGGGCCACCATGGCAGCGAGGGTCACCAGGCCGGTGAGCGGCGAGGTGGACATGCGCGTGAACTTTTCCGCGTCCCGGTTATGCCGGCCGGCAACCAGCTGGAACAGGCCCAGTGCCACCATGACGCAGCTGATGATGAACGGCCACAGGCCGGGCTGCGGGGCGGACGGCGTGCCCAGCCCCATTGCCATCGAGAGGATGGCTGCAGCAACGCCGACGCCAAGAACCACCAATGATGATGCAACGTTGGCGAGGGCTCCGGCTGCGGGAGGTTTTTCTTCCTCCCACTGTGCTGCGAGTTGCTCTGGGGTCAGGTCATCCAGGACTTCATCGGGGAAGGTGTGGGGGGCGTCCCCGCCGGAGGCAGCAGTAGCACTGCTGCCTCCGGCGGGTCCTGCGGGGGTTCCTTTCACAGAAATCACTTATTTCCGCTCAGGCTGATGTCGTGCTTCTCCACCAGTTCCTTGTACTTCGCTGCGTATGCCTTCCATTCCGTCACGACTTCCTCGCCGGAAATCTCCTTCGGGGTCAGCATGTTCTTCTTGTTGAACTCCTTGTAGGCGTCAGACTTGAACGACTCCTGGAACGCGGCGAGCAGCTTGTCCTTGACCTCCTGCGGGGTACCCTTCGGGGCGGCCACTGCACGGTACTGGGCAACCGGAACGTCATAGCCGGCTTCCTTTGCCGTGGGCGTGTCAGGAAGGAAGCTGTTGCGCTCTTCCGAGAAGACCAGGAGCGGGCTCACCTTTCCGGCCTCGATCTGCGGCATGGCTTCGCCCAGCTGGATAGTGGCGAGCTCCACCTGGTTGCCGAGGACTGCAGTCAGGGCCGGTTTGCCGCTGTCGAAGGGGATGTCCGTGCCTTTGACGTCAGCCTGCTTGAACAGCACCGTCTGGGCAAGTTGGCTACCCGTGCCGACGCCGGTGGTGCCGAAGGTGACGTTGCGTCCTGCTCCAGTGACATCCTGGAAGGTCTTGAATCCGGACTCGGCGCTGGCCACCAGCACGTAATCGTCCTGCGACAAGCCCGTAATGATGTCCAGGTCATCAATGTTCACTGCTTCATCGGCGCTGACCGCCAAGGGGGTGATGGTGATCAGGGATGCGTTGAGCAGGACCAATTCCTGGCCATCGGCGGGCTTGCCGGCCACTTCCTTGGTGGCCAGGGCGCCGTTGGCGCCAGGCTTGTTGACCACTGGCATCGGCTGGCCGAGGGTCTTGGAGGCACCTTCGGCGAGGGCTCGGGCAATCAGGTCGGTGCTGCCACCGGCAGCCTGGCCCACGGAGAGGTTGACAGGGCCGGACGGGTATTTGGCCGAGTCGGCCGCGCCGCCGCCGGCGACATTGCCGCACGCCGTCAGCGCCAGCAGCGTAACGGCCGATGCCGCTCCGAGAATCGTGCGGCGTGTGGGGAAGTGCTTCATTGGAACTCCTAGTTGGCACGGCGGGCGTTGGGGCCCGGAACATCTGTGAAGCGGGTCACCCCGTTCGCTTTGTCGAGTGTAGGGAGTGGTTATGATGCATGTCTAAGCCCAAATCTGCATCATTTGATACCTGGAAGGCATCATGTTTACTTTTGACCAGCTTGCCGGCTTTATTGCCGTGGCGGAGGAGCTCCACTTTGGACGGGCGGCGGAACGGCTCAACATGACGCAGCCCCCGCTAAGCCGCCAGATCCAGAAGCTGGAGAAGATCGTGGGTGCGGAACTGCTTGAGCGGGACAACCGCAAAGTGGAGTTGACGCATGCAGGACAGACGTTCCTGGAGGAGGCGCGCCGCCTCATGGCCCTTGCCGAACGGGCGCCGGTAACGGCGCGGCGCATCGCTTCGGGGCGGTCGGGCATGCTCCGCATCGGGTTTACCGCCGCCAGCGGCTTCAGCATCCTGGGGCCGCTGCTGGAGGAGCTTTCACAAATCATTCCCGATGTGGATGTGGACCTGCAGGAGCTGGTCACAGGCGAGCAGCTCAACGGGTTGCTGACGGGCGAACTGGATCTCGGGCTGGCGCGTCCTCCGTTCGACAAGGAGACCTTCGACTCCCACCTCCTTTACCGCGAGTCCATGGTCCTGGCCGTCCCGTCCGGCCATCCACTGACGCTGTTGGCGCGGGATATCTCGCCGGAGGACTTCGAAGAGGAGCCGCTGATTATGCATTCCGCCACCCGGGCCCGCTATTTCTACGACCTCGTGGTCCGGACGCTCCCCTTCAACCATGCCAACGTTGTCCACACCGTGAGCCAGATCCTGACCATGGTGTCGCTGGTTGCAGCAAAGCGCGGGTTGGCCTTTGTGCCCCACTCCGCCACCCTGCTGGGCATCAAGGGCGTGGAGTTCCTCCCGCTCACAGGCGGGGACGGGGAGCAGGTTGAGCTGCACGCCATCTGGAACCGCAGGATTACTAACCCCGCCCTTCAGCGCCTGCTGCGGGACCTTGAGTTCGCCATGGAATAGATTGGGGGGCCAATGCCCGCAATGCCTGGAAGGTATCAATACATACAAAATTGCACTTAGACAGGCATCGGCGTCACTCCTAGTCTGGGAAGGAATCATCAGCCCGCCGCCCGCGGCGCACACACCGGAGGACCACACCGTGGCAAAGTACTCACCCCAGGAACTGGCGGACACCCTCAAGGAAGGCCTGCTGTCCTTCCCTGTCACCTCATTCGACGCCGAGCTGCAGTTCGATGAGGAGAACTACCGCAAGCACCTGGCGTGGCAGGCGAGCTTCCCGGTAGCAGGCCTTTTCGCGGCCGGCGGTACCGGCGAAGGCTTCTCACTGACCCCGGCCGAATCAGAGCGCGTAGTGCGCACCGCCGTCGATGAAGTGGGCGGCCAGGTTCCTGTCCTTGCCTCGGCCGGCGGTTCCACCGCGCAAGCGATCGAGAACGCAAAAGCTGCCGAAGCGGCCGGCGCGGACGGTCTCCTGCTCCTCCCTCCGTACCTGACAGAAGCGGACCAGGCCGGGCTGACCGAGCACGTGAGCGCAGTATGTGCGGCCACTTCCCTTGGTGTCATCATCTACAACCGGGCCAACGCCATCTACAAGGACACCACGGTGGCAACCCTGGCTGACCGCCACGAAAACCTCATCGGCTTCAAGGACGGCGTGGGCGACCTTGAGCACGACGCCCGGGTCTACGCCAAGCTCGGCGACCGGCTCTTCTACCTTGGCGGCCTGCCTACCGCCGAAACCTTTGCGCTGCCGCTGCTGCAGCTCGGCATGAGCACCTACTCCAGCGCCATGTACAACTTCGTTCCGCAGTTCGCCCTGGACTTCTACCAGGACGTGCGCAACAACGACCGCGCGGCCGTGAACAAGAAGCTCAACGACTTTGTCATCCCCTACCTGGACATCCGCGACCGTGTGAAAGGATATTCCGTGTCCATCGTCAAGGGTGGCCTGGACGCCATTGGCCGCTCCGCCGGGCCGGTCCGTCCGCCGCTGCAGGACCTCGCCGAGCAGGACCTCGCGGACCTCAAGGCCCTCATCGCGGCCGTCTCCTGATCCGCCCTCTCCTGATCCACCCTTTACTAGGAGGAACCACTGTGACCCTTACCGGACACTCCCTGATCGCCGGACAGCCCACTGCCGGCGAAGGCAAAACCACGTTCGGCTTCGACCCGGCAACCAACCAGGCGCTGGAGCCCACATACACGCTACTCACCGAGGAGCAGCTCAAGGCAGCAACGGCTGCCGCCTCCGAGGCCTTCGCGTCCTTCAGCACCCTTGACCCGGAAACCCACGCCGGCTTCCTGGAAGCAATCGCGGACAACATCGAGGCCCTCGGCGAGGAACTGGTCATCCGCGCCGGCCAGGAGACCGGCCTCCCCGCCGCGCGGCTCCAAAACAGCGGGCAAAAGAGTCAATGAAGACGAAGGAATACGCAGCATGAGCCCCCACGGCAACCCGGAAGTCCCCGCAAGTTCGGCCAGTGAAGTAAT